>JBJMLY010000026.1:0-5535 GCA_045805025.1 Cytophagaceae bacterium
TAAAAGAAAAGCAGAAACTGCTGGAAACGGACGATGGTATGAAAAGAGCCACCGGTCTGCTGGATCTGCTCATGAAAGATATTGAGATGCTTCAGCTGAAGCAGGAAATTCAGAGCAAGGTACATTCGGATATCGATCAGCAGCAAAGAGATTATTACCTGCGCCAGCAGATCAAAGTGCTTCAGGATGAACTTGGCGATGACACTTCCGATCAGGAAATCGATTCTCTGAGAGCCAAAGGAAAAAAGAAAAAATGGCCAGAAGCAGTAGCCAAACATTTTAATAAGGAGCTCGACAGAATTCAGCGCATGAATCCGATGGCGGCAGAGTATCCTCTGTCATTTAACTACGCTGAATTTCTGGTAGACCTTCCCTGGAACGATTTCAGCAAAGATAATTTTAATCTGGTGCGGGCTAAAAAAATTCTTGATTCAGATCACTTCGGACTGGATAAAGTAAAAGACAGGATCATAGAATATCTGGCTGTACTTAAGCTCAAGAATAATATGAAGTCTCCGATCCTTTGTTTTTACGGACCTCCGGGAGTGGGTAAAACTTCACTGGGACGTTCTATTGCCAAAGCATTGGGAAGGAAATATGTAAGGATGTCTCTGGGTGGCGTACGCGATGAAGCGGAAATCAGAGGGCATAGAAAAACCTATATCGGCGCCATGCCGGGTAAAATTATTCAGAGCCTGAAAAAAGCGCAGAGCTCCAACCCGGTTTTTATCCTGGATGAAATGGATAAGATCGGAGCCGATTTCCGCGGAGATCCGTCTTCAGCCTTGCTGGAAGTACTGGACCCCGAGCAGAATAATTCTTTTATGGACAATTACATTGAAGTCGAATACGATCTCTCAAGAGTATTGTTCATTGCTACAGCCAATTCCCTGGATACGATTCAGCCTGCACTGCGTGACCGTATGGAAATCATTGAGATCAACGGATACACGATGGAGGAAAAAGTGCAGATCGCTAAAAAGCACCTTATACCTAAACAGAAAAAGGAGCATGGTATTGAAGCGGATGATCTGCACCTGGGAACGAAGGCCATCATGAAAATCATTGAAGACTATACCCGTGAATCGGGCGTAAGAAACCTGGAAAGAAAGATCGGAGCCGTATGCCGCAGTATTGCCAAGGCTGTAGCGATGGAGGAAAAATACAATAAGACGATCGAACCTAAAGATATTCTTCGCATCCTCGGTCCTGAAGACTTTGACAAGGAAATATACCAGGGTAATGATATGCCGGGTGTGGTTACCGGTCTGGCCTGGACGCAGTTCGGCGGAGAAATTTTATTCATTGAATCCAGCCTTAGTAAGGGGAAGGGCAAAATGACCTTGTCGGGTCAGCTGGGCGATGTGATGAAAGAATCAGCGGTTGCTGCCTTGTCGTATCTGCGGGCCAATGCCGATACACTCGGGATCAACTATAAGGTTTTTGATCATTTTGATCTTCACGTACACGTACCGGCAGGTGCTGTTCCTAAAGACGGACCTTCCGCCGGAATTACGATGCTTACTTCTCTTGCTTCCGTATTTACCCAGAGAAAGGTGAAGGCAAATCTGGCTATGACCGGAGAAATCACCCTGCGGGGTAAGGTGCTGCCTGTAGGAGGCATCAAGGAAAAGATTCTGGCAGCAAAAAGAGCAGGTATTACCGAAATCATTATGTCTTCAAAGAACAGGAAAGATATTACTCAGATCAGCAAGGTCTATATTGAAGGACTGAAAATGCATTATGTAGATGATGCTTCGGAAGTGCTGGCTATTGCCCTGCTGAAAGAAAAGGTAAAAAAACCTTTCGACCTTTCTCTGCCCGAAGAAGCTAAGGAGCCTGTTAAAAAGTAATAAGTGTCTTTCGGCGAAAGCTGCAGGATCAAATATTTTAATTATTTCTCCGTTTTGAGGACGAATTTATTCAGTTCATGACTGCTCAATCCGCTTTATTGTTGGTGCTGTTCGTACTGAGCCAGGCAGCTTTCGGGCAGATTGGCGGTAAAACATCCTACCAGTTTCTGGATGTGCCGGTCAATGCCCACGTTTCCGGTCTTGGAGGTGTAAATATCTCCGTCAGAGATGATGATCCCAATATGGTGGGACAGAATCCAGCCCTGCTGAATGATAGCATGAGTAAAAATCTTTCGCTGAGCTACCTGCCTTTTTATGGAAATGTAAAGGCCAGCTCGCTGGTATACGTACATAAGATCCGGAGCCATATGTGGAGCGCCAGCCTGCAGCATATGGGATATGGGAATATTCAGCAAACCGACGCAAGCGGCAATGTATTAGGTAATTTCAATGCCGCTGAATATGCTCTGGCCGTTTCATCCGCTCATCGTATCAATTATTATACATTGGGAGCTACGATGAAATTTGCCAATTCTCATATCGCCGGATATAGTTCATCGGCATTGCTGGCAGACCTGGGTGGCGTATTCAGGCATCCTTCAAAAGATCTGACGATCGGACTGGTCATGAAAAATATCGGGTTTCCCTTTAGCAATTATGTGAAAGGTGAAAGAACCGTTCTTCCTTTCGATGTTCAGCTGGGCACCAGCTACAAGCCGGAACATATGCCATTGCGCTTTTCATTTACCGCCCATCACCTTCAGCAGTTTGATATCGTGTATAAAGATACGACTATAAAAACCTATGACCTGCAGGGCAATGAGATCATCCATAAGAAAACTTTTGCTGATAAAGCCGGCAGACATCTGATTGTCGGAGGAGAATTGATCCTGAGTAAAAATTTTAATGTGCGGATCGGATATAATTACCTTCGAAGAAAAGAATTGAGATTGAGCAGTAAATCAGGAGGAGCAGGCTTCTCCTGGGGTTTTATGCTGAAAGTAAAGTCTTTTGAGTTTGCTTTCTCCCGGGCTTATTATTATGCGGCAGGCGGAACATCGTTCCTTACCCTCATTACCAATTTCGAAAGCCTGCTGAAAAAGAGAAACACTTCTTTAATTAATACAAATCAGAATTAAACATTTTGCCTAAAATAGGCTTTAATATTTATACGGTGCAATTCAGAACAACCCATCTCTCATGTTAGATAATAATAAATATTTGACCCCCAGCCAAATAGTAATAGAACTCGATAAATACATCATCGGGCAGAAAGAGGCTAAGCGCAATGTTTCCATTGCGCTTAGGAATCGTTGGAGACGGATGTTCGCTTCAGAAGATATGAGAAAGGAAATTGTTCCTAATAATATTCTTATGATAGGGCCTACCGGAGTGGGAAAGACAGAGATCGCCAGACGGCTGGCTAAAGTAGCCGATGCCCCATTCACGAAGGTAGAAGCATCCAAATTTACGGAGGTTGGTTATGTGGGAAGAGATGTGGAGAGCATGGTAAGAGATCTTGTAGAGCAATCGGTCAACATGGTGAAAGCTTACAAGAAAGAAGAAGTGAAAAGCAAAGCCGCTCAGATGGTGGAAGACATCATTCTTGACAGCCTCATTCCCCCGGTAAAAAGTCATAGTCCGGTATCCGGATTCCCGTCAGATACTTCTTCGGAAGATCACGAGTTGAACGAGAAGACCCGGGAGAAGTTCCGTGAAAAAATAAGGAATGGGGAACTGGATGAAAGAAAGATCGAGATTAACGTTCATCAGAACGCGAATGGAGGGGTAGGTGTGATTGGAGGGGGAATGGATGAGGTTTCTATGATGAATATACAGGAAATGATTAATGGCATGATGCCTAAAAAGACCAGGAAAAGAAAAGTGAGCATCGGCGATGCACGCAAGATATTACTGGAAGAGGAAGCCGCCAAAATGATCGATATGGATGAAGTGAAGGAAGAAGCGATCAGGAGAGCCGAAAACACCGGCATTATTTTTATCGACGAAATCGATAAAATTGCCGGCTCAAAAAAAGGCGGTTCGGGGCCCGATGTAAGCAGGGAAGGGGTGCAGAGAGATCTGCTTCCGATTGTGGAAGGAAGCTCGGTGAATACCAAATACGGAATTATCAATACAGACCATATTTTATTCATTGCAGCAGGGGCTTTTCACATTTCAAAACCTTCCGATCTGATTCCTGAACTTCAGGGAAGATTTCCGATACGTGTAGAACTGAACAGTCTGACGAAGGAAGATTTCTATCAGATCCTGAAAGCGCCAAAGAATGCCCTTACCAAGCAGTACATCGCCTTACTTGCCGCTGAATCGGTGAGTCTGGAATTCCAGGACGAAGCACTGAGCAAAATTGCTGAAGTCGCTTTTGACATCAATGCGGAAGTCGAAAATATCGGAGCAAGAAGACTTCATACGGTCATGAGTCATCTGCTCAATGAATTTCTTTATGATGTTCCCGATAAGATCAGTTCCAATGCAAAAATTATTGTGACAGCAGAGATGGTCAGTCAGAAGCTTTCCGGATTGGTCAAGAATAAAGACCTGAGCCAGTATATTCTTTAATCGCAAGGTGAATTATTTTTTTATTACCGGAAGCAGCAGAGGACTAGGTAAAGCGCTGGCATCCACACTCCTCAAAGAGGAAATGAATTTTGTCACCGGTATTTCCAGGCATTGCTCCATCAGCCATCCGAATTATAAGCACATTATACTTGATCTTGCCAACCCGGCACAGGTACTCCGCTTTCTGCCTGATATTTTTCCGTCTCTTCAGGCTGCTGACAAAATCGTGCTGATCAACAATGCTTCTGTCCTGGGAAAGGCTGCCTATCTTGGCAATACAGATTCACAAGCGATTCTTGATTCTTTGCAGGTAAACATTGCTTCTCCTGCCATATTAATCAATGAATTTATCAGAAAGTACGAAAAGCAGGATGCCGAAAAGATCATCCTGAATATTACTTCCGGCGCTGGTAAAAGAGCCGTAGACGGCTGGGCTTCTTACTGCGCTGCCAAGGCTGCTCTGAATATGATGTCAGATGTCATGGCTGAAGAAGAAAAAATCAGACAACGTGGATTCCGGATATTTTCAGCCGCTCCTGGCATTGTCGATACGTACATGCAGGCAGAGATCAGAAATTCAGATGTAGAAAATTTCAGTGCGCTGGAAAAATTCAGAGCGTATAAAGAAGAGGGAGCTCTTGCCGATCCGGAATATGTTGCCGGTAAACTGATCTATGTTCTGAATAATCCGGGATCTTTTCCGGGAACACAGATTTCCGTGCGGGATTTCTGAGACTGACCGGACAAAAAAGGATCTCCCATAAGAGAGATCCTTCTAAAAGTTCTTTATACTGTTTTTTATTTCTTTTTGGTTTTTGCTTCCAGGATTGCAATGTATTTTTTTAGATTCTGGATTTCCTGATCCTTGTGATTGACCATTTCCTGAAGCTTAAGCTCTCCATCCATAAGCAATGTATTTTCCGCCATCAGGGTTTTATAGGTTTCATCTTCCTTATCGGTGAAAAAGTTATTGGATTTGCTTTTTTTGCCGAGGATCAGATAATCCAGCGACACATTGAAAAACTGTGCTATTACAATTACTGTATCAATTGGGGGTAGTCTTCTTCCTTTCTCATAATTAGCCACATTGCTGCGGTCGGTA
>JBJMLY010000027.1:0-4407 GCA_045805025.1 Cytophagaceae bacterium
AATAGAAGAAGTGGAGGGAAGCACTTTGTCGGTAGAGTTGGCTACGATCTGGTGCACTTCCTCGCTGCTGGCATGAAAAGTTTTCTGGATCCAGAGTTCAAACTGGTTGATGGACTGGTCTATGTTCTGAATCATCAGCGGAAGGTCGGAGCGAAAGGAAGCAATAGAATTGGAGATGAAATAAAATATAACGATGAATACAAGCAGGGCGAGCAATAAACAAATGAGTGCGGCCACCGCCCGCGGAAAACCCTGGCGCTCAAAAAAACGGCTGGGACCTATCAACAGCAGGGCAATAAAAGAAGAAAAGGCAAGGGGCTTAAGAATTTCCTGTCCCAGATACAAAATGGCAAAGATCATGATCAGACAAAGCAGTGGATTCACCAGCCGGGAAAAAAGCGAAGAAAGGTCAGAGGATCGACAGATAGCCATAGATTAAATGTAGTTATTTAGCGCAAAAAGAAAATGGAAGTTTCTGGTTTTTGGTCTCTGGTCTCTGGTGCTTTAGATCGAAGCTCACTACTGTTTCGAATACCTAACTATTATAAAACCGCGGAGAAGGGAGAAGCGGAGATTGCACAGATTAATCATTTTGTTTGCGTACACTCTTGTTCTCCCTTGTCCGCGGTTAGTTAGGCCCGCGTCAATGAAGAAAAGACCGGGGTAGTAGTAATGTTCGATCTGAAGAACCAGAAACCAGAGACCATAAACCAGAAACCCCTTCCTCCCTTTTCTTTAGGTTTGCGCATGCATGATTTTGTTCAGGAGTTCGTGGAAGGAATGAAGCAAACCAGCCTGCTGGAATATATCGCGGTATTCTCAGGCATTGCCAGCGTATGGTTTTCCAAAAAGGAAAATATCCTTCTTTATCCGGTAGGACTCGTCAATACGGTTATCTATATATACCTGAGCGTGAAGGGCGATTTGTTTGGTGAAGCCAGCGTAAACCTCTATTATACTATTGTGAGCATCTACGGATGGATCATCTGGGCTAGAAAGAATGAACAACACCAGCATGTGCTTCTGATTACCCATAGCAACAAGAAAGAATGGATCTTTCAGCTTTTATTCTTTTCGGCATTCTACATCGCCATTTATTGTGCACTGATTTATTTAAAAAAAGCCTTCGATGCCAACACCATTCCCTGGGCGGATGCCTTTGCTTCGGCAACCGCCTATACCGGCATGTGGCTAATGGCCAGAAAGAAAGTGGAGAGCTGGTACTGGTGGATCGGTACAGATATTGCTTCGGTGCCCCTGTATTTTGTCAAGCATTTTGTGTTCACCAGCGTATATTATTTTATACTTCTCCTCCTTGCTATAGCAGGTCTTGTTGAATGGCAGCAGCGGGCGGGGACGAAAAGCAAGGTCCTGATATGAGAAGAGGACTGGTGATCGGAAAGTTCATGCCTCCGCATAAGGGTCATCTGGCTCTGATTGAATTTGGATTGCAGCACTCTGATGAACTCATTGTTTTTTTGTGCTACCATGCCGGCGAGCCCATACCCGGAGCGCAAAGAGGCTACTGGCTCCGGCAGCTGCTTAAAAACAAGGTGAAGGTCATTGTTCAGGAACATGAATTTGACCAGGAAAAACTTTCTGATTCATCGCAGGCTTCCTGGGAAGAATCAAAGAAATGGTCTTCGGTAATAAAGAAATTGTTTCCTGATCTCAGCGTTGTTTTCAGCTCGGAGGCATATGGAGCCTATCTGGCGCATTTTCTTTGTGTGGAGCATGTGGCTTACGATGAAAGCAGAAAATATTTTCCGGTTTCTGCTTCCCAGATCAGAAAGAACCCGGTGCTTTTTTGGGACTATCTCCCTTCCCTGGTTCAGCCCTGGTTCGTACAAAAAATTTGCCTGCTTGGCACAGAATCCACGGGCAAATCAACACTCGTTCTTCGCCTCGCAGATCATTACCACACCGTGTACGTTCCAGAAATGGCAAGGGAGGTAATTGGACATACCAATGAATGCAGGCCGGAAGATCTGTTGGAGATCGCACGAAGGCAAGCCGAAAAGATCAGGGAACAGGCGCATAAGGCAAATCGTTTTTTATTTATTGATACCGATCTGAATATTACAAGGTCCTATGCCCAATTTCTTTTTGGAGCCGCACTGGAAGTTCCGCGGTGGATCGAAGAGGCCAACCAGTGCCAGCTTTATCTTTACCTTGATCCCGACTGTCCCTATGTGCAGGATGGAACAAGGCTAACAGGAAAAGAAAGGCTATTATTGGATGCATCACATAAAGAACAACTCAAATCGAATCAAATAAATTGCCGGTTGATCAATGGAGATTGGGAGGAAAGGTTTAGTCTTGTATGTTCGATAATCGAACAGAGTTATTCAATGGGATGAGAAAGATCGTTGTCATAGGACCCGAATCAACCGGTAAGAGCACGCTCTGCGCCCAGCTGGCGGAGCATTTTCAAACCATCTGGTGTCCGGAATTTGCCCGCGAATATCTCCGGGAAACGCAGGGAAAATATACCTATGCCGATTTGCTCAACATCGCACATGGACAGCTGGAACTGGAAGACGCCCTTCTCACACAGGCCCGCAATGGATTTTATTTTATTGATACAGACATGTATGTGATGAAGGTATGGTGCGAAGTGGGTTTTGAAGATTGTCACACCTGGATTCTCAAGCAGATCGCCCGCCGCCAATATGATCTGTATTTTCTTTGTAGTGTGGACCTTCCCTGGGTAAGAGACGAACTGCGTGAATACCCCGATCTGCAGATCCGCAAAAGACTGTTCAACACCTACAAGGATATTCTGGTAAACAGCCTGACGCCCTGGGCCGAGATCTCGGGTACCGATGCACAGCGCCTACAAATGGCGGTGAGCATTATTGATACCGTGTTTAAAAGAAAAAAGCAATTAGGAGTTTAGGGTTCTTACAGGTTGAAGGTTCTTACAGCGAGGGTCGCAAGATTACCTGGGAACAGGTTTCGCGCGAAGACGCAAAGACCGCAAGACCTCCCTGGGTCGTTATCGCTACCAATTCATCTTTCGTAGAGAACACGCTGAGGTCGCAGGTTAAGAATTATTTTTTACAGGTACATCCCATTACAAATCTTTCGGAAAAAAGAGCACCCCGCTGAAGCGGGGCAGGAAAGAGGAAAGAGAACTCATTTTATTCAACTTACACCACTCTTATCTCTTTCAGTTTCTTTCTTCCATCAATGGCGGGCGGTACTACTGGCGTTTAAAATACTTTAGCAGGCAATCATTTTAAGAGATAAAAGGAGCATAGACTACTGATAAAAAATAGAATATGGCAAATCTTCATTACTATTTTACCTTGGCTGATTCGCACAGATGTCTTTGATTTAAATGAATATTAAAGCACACCTCCCCCGCTTCTCAAGGCTTGCTTATGCTTTTAAATCGAGCGATCTAGTCCCAATGGACTGAGAAAATAGTGATGAAGATTTGATGTCTCCTGGTTATTATTGGCTCAGTAATGTATTTCTCCTTTGACCTCTTCAAATGATTGCCTGCTAAAGTATCTTATATGCCTGTAGTACTGCTTGCCTTGGATCGAAATAAAAGAAGAAGGAGGAAGAGAAAACGATTTGAGCAAAGATGTGTTTCTCTTTTCTCCTTAGCTCCGGGCGAAATAAATCGGCAGCCAACTTCCTTCACCGTACCGCATCTTGCAGGGCCGTATCCTGCTCCGGCGCCCTTGGGCAGAGGAGGCCAAGCCCTGGCAGAACAGAAAAAAATGAAATTTTCAGACAAGAATGCAGACTGCTACTGCAGCTGAGGATCGATGAAAGATACCGTAAGCCCTGCCGAAGGCTTCGAAAATCAAGCTCGAAGCTCGGGGCTCACAACTATCAGCTCACTTAATGATCTTCTGAATATCCGGGTCACCTTCCAGGTTATTCATCTGCCTCATGATCTGCGCACCGCGCACAATAATATGCGGGTGCACAGGTTTGATGGTAAAGACCTTTGGATTGGGAAGTGTGGCTGCGATCATAGCCGCTTCTCTTCGGTTGAGGTTTTTTGCCGGCTTGCTGAAATAAGCCCGCGAGGCGGCTTCCACACCAAATACACCCTTGCCCATCTCCACTACATTAAGATACATTTCCAGTATCCTTCTCTTCCCCCAGATCCATTCGATCATCTTGGTGAAATAGGCTTCGAGCCCCTTTCGGATCCAGTCGCGGCCCTGCCATAAAAAAACATTTTTGGCCACCTGCTGACTGATGGTGCTGGCCCCGTGTACCCCATGTATGCGTCCGGGCTTGCGCTTGTTGTACTT
Organism: Cytophagaceae bacterium; assembly: GCA_045805025.1. Lineage (GTDB taxonomy): Bacteria > Bacteroidota > Bacteroidia > Cytophagales > Cytophagaceae > DATMOV01. The sequence goes on from JBJMLY010000027.1 coordinate 4,281, forward strand.
CATGGCTTTTTCTATACTCTTCCAGTCAAAGCCATCGTGGTCGGGAAAGATCTGGTCTTCCGATGCAATCACAGCCAGTTTTATCTGATACGACATCTCATCATAGCCCACATAATCTCGTTGGAGT
>JBJMLY010000028.1:0-2641 GCA_045805025.1 Cytophagaceae bacterium
GATCAAACCTGCGTTGCCACTTTCCGCCTCATCGCTGATGATTTCATAGGCAAGATCCCGGGTCGTGTTCATGAATTCAGGATCTGTATTTTTGCTGTTCATATAAGCCATAACATTCAGAAAACTGTTTTTCTGATGCGGCCTGGTATGTTCTCTATATACTTCAAGAACTTCTTTGCTCAACTCCTCTCGCTCTTTATCCTGAACCAAGTCAAAATATTGTTTCAGGCATTGCTCCGATTGTTTTGATTCACCCCAGCCTTTTAAGAGCAGCTTTCCGGCCCGGATATTATCTTCGAGCTTTGTTCTGATAATTCTTGTGGCTTCCAGATAATCGCCACTGCCCATAAGGCTATCGATACTTTTTTCATAATACTCAGATGCCTTGTCTCTTTGATGGATGCTATCGTAAAGATCTCCTACCTTTTCATATTTATGCAATTCTTCATAAAGCTCTATGGCTTCCAGGGTCAGTCCGCCTTTCTCCAGCGTTTCTGCTGCCATAGGAATATTTTTAAGATGGTCTTTATACAGCAATGCTGCCTCGCGGTAGTGCTTACCCTGAACAAGCACATTGGCAGCCCCGTAAAAATCTCCCAGAAGATGCGCATAGATATAAGCCGCTTTTTTAAAATCATTATTCTCGATCGCTTTCTGCGCCGCCCGATGGTACTTGGCTCTGAGGTCATCGGCATAGCTTCCGATATTCCAGCCATCCACAGCCTGGCCCCCACCTAATTTTCCAAGATTGAAATTCAGGGAGGTATTTCTAAAAAGCTTCCATCCGGGTTCGGCTGTTCCACGGTTCAGGTAAGGCGAATCCATTGGAATTGCATAACGTAGTGCCTCGTCTGTATTTTCATCGAACATTTTCAGAAGCCTCTGAATCTCGGCATTCCTTTTTTTCTCCAGGTCGTCGATGTTCTTTCTCAGCCAATTCTCCATTTTATTGAGAGGCCCGGGTGTTCCTGATCCTGAATCAGAACCAGGAATTTTTTCGGATACATATAACAGGCCTTTGAATAAGCCATGCTTCAGATCGTCGAGCAATTTACCGGCTGCGCTCTGCTCATCTTTTGGAATTTCACTCAGCGGTTTGCCGTCGATGCCCTTTTTCAAAGACTCGATAACATCCTCCAGCGAAGGCTTGATAATCCTGATCTCGCGCAAGACAGGTACCGGATCTATTCCACTATGTGCCTTATTCCATTTTTGTTCCGTCGGAGGTAAACAGAATAAAAGAGCTGCCAGATCAAGACGGTCTCTTTTTTCAAAACCGACAAAGCCCAGATGGGGATGAAAAATCTGAAGATCCCAGACCAGCTTGCTTTTAAGTTCGGCCTGACTGAGGATGGGAAACAGTTCTGTATGAACGGGTATATATAATTTATCCGCAGCCAATCCGTAAGCATCCAGGATCTCAATGCCCGAAACTTCCCCACGTATAATTACAAATAACCCTGCGGGCCTGGGAGATTTGATAGACTCCGGGACCACATAACATTCAAGCATATCCGGAGTCTTATTCCAGAGGCTGATCTGATGCAGCCAGCCAGCCACCGAACTTCCGTTAATGAAGGCAGCGGAAGCCGGCAACGCTCCTTTCTCTCTATGTTGAATTCGCAGCTGCATATTATGGAAGCTTGTCTATAAAAGCCTGAATATATATTTTATAAAAATCGTTTGTCTTTATAACCTTGCTCGTATCATTTCTGGTAAAATAGGGTGAACCGCAATACATTCCGTCGGAAGCCCAGCAGGCCGTCGGCTTTCCGATCACCAGCACGATGGAAACCTCGGGTAGGCTCGGATCGGAACTTCTTAAATGAAGCAAGCCTCTTGAATCGGCGATGGCTTCGCTGCCGTCTTCCCAGGATACTCTGCTGAATCTGACCGAAGATCCTTCCAGGTAAAATTCTTCTGTTTCCAGCTTTTCTTCACCCTTCTGATCACGCAATCTTCCGTTTTCCTGAAGGCGGATTTTAGAATCGTCAATTACTTTTAAATGGTGTGAATCGACAACAAATTCACCGGCCTGATTAATGTACATTTTCTTGACTCTTTGTAAGACACTATAGCCGTTGTTGATATACCTTTTGAGAGTTCCTGTGGATAAATACGAATTTCTTCCGAATAAATTACGGACTTCCGTATGACTTTTAGAATTCATTGCAGAATCTTCTGCCCAGTTCTTAAAGCCATTCAGACATATCGTTCTGCCCACGACCATAAGGTAGAAACAATTGGCATCAAAGGTAATATCTCTGATTGTTTCAACTGCTACTTTGTCAAACAAATGAATACTTTCAGCAGGCTGATCGTATTTCCGGATTGTATAAATCTTTAAAAAATTTTTTTCAGGATTACTGACCAATACATACACTGCATTCTCATAAGAGCCAAAATAATATTTACCCTGCTCAATTGTTTCCAGTACCTCGATGGCTCCGAACTCCCGTTTGATCCATAATAAAAGCCTGCTGTTATCGGAGATACCCACCACCCAATCATGATGTGTGTGAAAAATCCGTTCTTCTGCTACCCGAACTGAAGGCGTTGGAAAGAATAAAGGGTAAGGCCTGGTTTCGTGAAATGCCGGAAATACTTCCAGTTTTTTTACAAGTCGTCTTTTTACAGACCC
>JBJMLY010000029.1:0-12550 GCA_045805025.1 Cytophagaceae bacterium
GACAGAAACGATTACCGGAATAGATAATCCGTTATAGATAACTACTCTGGATGAACCAATATTACCTCCGAATCCGACGGCCGCTATAATTATGGAAGCTGCTACAGTAAGTCTTGCTATGGTAGGAAAAATCCCTTCCGAATTCTGAAACCTTGACCATACCCCCGTATCTTTAATTAATTCTCGTTTTTCAGATGAACCCGAAAGAGGATAGCCTGTTGGAATGAACAAAGGTTCCGGGGCAGGCTTTACAGCCTCGGGTTTTGCACCTGCCAGCTTTGCCACGTAGTCTTCCGTATTTAACAATTCGTCAAGCACTGCCGCACGTAAATCTGACAAAGAGTTCAATGTAAGCTGAAGCCATGATGGAAGCACCGATATCCAGGAATTGATATTCCCTTCGTTGGCCCCCGCCAGCTCAAACTCGCCAAGCATTTCCGAAAGGCTTTTCCCATCAAGCTTTGATACTATCACCGGCGTTAATGCAAGGCCTTTGCTACTGACAAAAACTTTTTTCATTGCCAGGTGAAGTTCACTGGCGGCGGTCAGCAATTGATTCAGCTCCGAAGAATTTACATTCTTCATCCCCGAGACAACCGCCAGTGTATCGTAAAAAAAGCGGCTTTGTTCTTCAATATTGCTTTGATTATGCTCACAATAATGGATAAGAGAAGTCAGCGAGAATATATATTTATCCCAGCCCTGGCCGATGCTTCTGGCGATTGCATAATGAACATTCCGGCAAAGCTTGTCGTGTTCGTTGATTTTATCTCTTTCTGCTTTCGCTTCATTCCGGACACGCTCGATCACTTCCGGCAGCTGACTTCTTTTAATCTCCTCCCCTCGGTATTTAATTTTTCCTTCATTGGCATCAAGCACTTTATTTTTCAATCCTTCCAGCATCAGAATTTCTTCGTCCAGGTTTTTCAGACGTTCAAGCTCCTCTTGCAGCGATGCCGGGTACAAAAGCGATAATTTCTTTGGCAGATCAGCCGGGTTAATTGACATGGAATAAATTTCGGCTGAAGAGCTATACGCCTCGGTGATCTTCCGGTTAAGATAGACACCCCGATACCTTGGGAGAAGAAAGCTGCTCTGGAATTCTTTATTGTGTTCTGCAAGACTCTCTTCCCTGGCCAGAGATGTTGTTTCGATCGTCAGCGTTTTATAGAGTTCAAGGGTAAGCCTGTTTTTTATTTTATCCGGATCTTTAAACAGGATCCAGGCGCTTCTTTCGTCAATTTCTGCCGGGATGTAAATTTTTTTTGCATTATTTTCTCTATCCGTATTAGCCGGGTGCGTGCTCCACATTTTTGGCGGCTGAGCAATTTGCTCCTTGAATACCCTGAAATCTGATCTTTTGCCTTCGGGCATTTTGGGAGACAGTCCATAGACAGGATTATTTAAAACAATGGCCATTTGTTTGATGGAATTCTCCTGAATCGCATAGATATCGGCCGTGGCCTTATTTTTTTCCAATTGCTTATTGACAAAACGGAGCGCATCGTCATAAGCGGAGTCTGCTGCGCCTAATTTATACAGAGAATGAATAAGAGCATCGCTCCCTGTCAACGAGACCGCAACAAGATCGGCATGAAATTCCATTTCTCTGGACAAGGCTCTTTGGGTCAGTAAAACAAGCTTGAAAAATACCTCGGCAAAAGATCGTATGGACCATACTATGAGCGATAGCAGCCATCCGATCCATGCTACACGAAGGTCTACGCTTGACAAACCTGCTAAAAATCTGTCCAGAAAATCTCTTTTTGCCACAATCTGATATGCGATCTGATGTGCGATATATACCCAGCGGCCAATAATCATGGATCTCTGGGTAAAATGACCGAATTCATGCGCCAGGATTGATTTAAACTCGCCCAGATTAAGGACATTTATCAGGCCAAGTCCTATTTCCAGGTTTTTTCTGGAAGGAAATATCAGGTTAATAATGGAGAGATCGTAAAAGACACTTGCGTTAACCCGGTTTGAAAGAAAAATTTTATGCGGCCGCGGAGCCCTTGCTTCATCTGCGAGTTTATAAATAAATTCAAATAATTCCGGCTCCTCTTCTCTTGAAATTTCAATATCATCCGATTTGTCATTGCTGGTAAAGAAGAATATTGCCTTGAACATAAAAATACCCAGGAAGCCCATTAAGGTTCCGCCAATGAAACTCAGGAAACCATCCCGGCCGTCAGAAAAGGCATTAGCAAAAAGTCGGTAAGAGGTATAAAGAAACCAGGAGGAAAGTGAGAAATAAAAAACGACAAAAAGAAGGATAGCAAGGGATGCTATCCAGACGTGTCTTTTATATTTATTTCCGGGCGCAGTAAGGTCATGAGGTACAGAACCAGGCCCCTGAGGGTATAATTGGCTATTCATATTTTAATCTGTAAGAACCAGTTGATACGGAAAAAACAGACAATTGTTAGGCCCGGTTGCCGGTGGAGTGACCGGATTAGCTCCGGAACCTAAATTTCCAGCGCCTCGTAAAAATCCTGGCTCATTGTTTTAAAACGTTCCCTGACTTTCTTCATAAATTCTTCGTTCTGCAGCAGGGCCTTGATTTCCTCTTCACCGTTCACATCCATCTCTTTGATCTTATAGGTTTGTTCGTACAGCGCTGTTTCAAATTTGATCAGGTATTTTCCGTTCCAGCCATAGATGGTGGCCTTCAGGTCTGACTGGGGAAGTTCGGCGATTACATGCATCGTTAATAATTATCGGAATTGTGAGAAGACTGGTCTTTACGCCACTGTACGTAGCTTGGCAGACGGTCCAAGGGTAAAAAGCCCGATTCGGATGGTTCTTCAGGCAGCTGATCAATTTCAATATGCTTGACGTCCTGCGCAAAAATCTTTTCTCCGAGTATGGCATCGATGAGTTTAAAGCAGCATGGCCTGAGCCATTTACTATCGCAGACTTCTTCAAAATTTTTAAGTCCGAGTCTGATGCAGACTGAATCGGGCTCATCGGGATCTTCCAAAGGCAAAAAATATACATCCTGCGGGTCCATGCTCAGGTCTTCGTATTCAATGCTGAAACTCACATCCCTTGGAGGTATGAAGGCGATAAAATCCCAATCCTCTGAATATGGAGCAAAACTGATCAGCTCTTCCACTTTAGAAAAATAATCCAGATCGCCATCTGCGGTAATGATAACCTCCTGCTTTGCTTCCGGCTCTGCCCCGCCGATCTCAAAGAAAAGGTGGTCGCAATACATGTGCAGGTGGGTTAAAAAATCATCCAGCAGTCTGTCTTTCTCCGCCTGATCTTCAATTTCATTGATAAACAGGTATGGCTTGTCGTTATTCAAAAACCAGTCCCAGAAATCTTGAGCTGTATTCTCCATCATTACAAATTAAAGCATTCGAAGCAGTATTCGAAATTCTGTGTTATTATTTATTTACTTCTGCCTTGATTCTGATCTCTACCTGATCACCCATAATCTTTGTATTTCCTCCTATACTATAATCATGTCTGTTCAGGCTCAACGTACCGACAAATTCCCCCTGGTCGCCTTTCTTTTCAAATGTAAAAGGAATGTCTGCTTCCCTGACCGTTCCTTTAATACTCAGATCTCCTTTGGCAAGATAACCATTGCTGGTCTTAGAAACCGATTTTGATTTGAATTCGATTAGAGGATATTTTTCAGCATCAAAATATTTTTCACCCATCAGGTCTTTATCTCTTTTTTTATTGCCGGTATCAATCGTTTTAACCTGAATACTGGCGCTGAATCTGCTCTGCTCAGGATTTTTTTCATCGAATTTAATATCTGCTTTCATTCCGCCGAATGTACCTTCTACCTTTTTCCCGAAATTTTTAATATTAAATGAAACCGATGAGTTTTCTGTCTGCAGGTGCCATATCACAGCGGCACCGTAAACACTTGCCAGCAGGAACATCATCATTATTGCCGAAACAACCCTCTTCATATACTCCCCCTTTTCCTTTATATATGGAGAACTGAGGGGCCTGCTAATTCGTTCAGCATTACGTGGATGTCCTTATCCAGGGAAAGATTTCTTAGGGATGATTCCTTACGGCTACAAGGAGATTTTCCTGTGGATTTTTTCTGAAAATATCAGAACTTAGGCCTTATGAAGAAAAATACATTGCGGATTCCTGACAATGACTTATATGACTTTCTGGAGGGTAAACCTGAAAAAATGCAGGAACTTTTTTTAAAGGTCAGGGAATTTATTTTTAAAAACAGCCCCGGCATCTCTGAAAAGATCAAATGGGGGACACCCGCCTACTTTCATAAAGACATTCAGATTCATTACCTGATGACCAATAAAGCACATATCACTTTCGGTTTTACGCTGGGAAATCATCTTAAAGATCCGAAAAATCTACTGGAAGGAGTGGGCAAAAATTTTAAGCACGTAAAAATACGGGAAGCGGAAAATTTAAAAGATAAAGCGTTAAGAGCCCTAATGAAAGAGGCCATAAATTACGCAGATAAGCTCAGTCATACCTGATTTTTAAACAAATGAGCCGCTTTTCCATTATTAGAATTATAAATTTTTGGTAATCAAAAAAAACAGAGTTAAATTAAAAGTCAATTTTATATTCATGAAGAATTTAGCACTTCTATTTTTTCTTATAAGCTCTCTTTCCGGCATATGCCAGCAGGCTCCAGGTAACAAAAAAGGAAAGATTGAGGATCCCTTTGGGATGTCGGTCAATATCACACCAGCATTTACCCGCTTAAGCCCTCAGTACAGCTCTATATTTGGGTATGATCTCGGAGCCGACTTTGCTTTTTTTCCAAAAGATAATATCTGGGGCTCATTAGGTGTACGCTATAGCCATAAAAGCTTCAAGCAGGACCCTTTGAACGTTCAAGCAAAAGATAATCCTTCCAATGTAACGGCAGTACTGGATTATTATGAGTTCCCCCTATCAGCCCATTACAGAACCGGTGACTTCAGCAGAGTTACTCACGATGAAAAAAAGCATCTTGGGCATCAGGCAAAAATCGGATTCTGCGCATCAGCCGGAATTGTGCCGGGAGTTCTGTGGGACGGAAAAAACAATTATTCAGGTACCGCATCGGACCACCAGATTGATAAAACAGAATTAAAAAATGCAGGCTATAAAAGCATTATAAGTGCCCGTGGTTCCATAGGGTTTTATTACCACCTCACACACCACTTCTTCGTAACCGTAGAGCCGGAATATAAATACTCTTTTTCGAAGGTACCGAAAGGATCTAACTATCATTGGACCTCGCTTGGCTTCAATATAACCTTGTGGTACCGGATCCTGCCTCAGTTTGGGGTTTAATCTATTCAGTTCTTTTGAGAAGAATTCTCGCCTCTGTGAAATCATAGGCGGCATCGAGGAATTGCACCATTTTTCCCCAGTCCTTATTCCTTTCGAAATTATGAAAATAAATTTTCGAAGTTCTGAATTTCAGGATCTTACCATCCATCCATGCCTCACTGCTGAATGAACCAGCCTCGGTAGAAACTTTCATGGTAAGCTTTTCGATCCCTTTGACAATATAACCATCCGGAATAATAACGGAAACTTCATTATAGAATGAGCGGGGACAATCGGAATATACCTCATAACTTCTTTTCATTTCCCCTTCTCCGATTTCCACCTGGGTTCCTATCAGACGGCCTGCATGAAATATATAATTCGAGCCGGCCTTCTTCAGCAAGCCTTTGATTTTATATTTTTCGGAATATTCAATATTCGGCTCGTCTTCATACCTTCCTGATTTCAGCAGTGTAAAATCTTCGTATTTCAGCAAGTCGAAATCTTCGGCTACATAGGACTTAAAACGCTCCATCCTTTTACGTTTCTGCTCGTACATGCCGCTCATATCAGGACTCACCTGAAAGTTATACCGTTCAGGAGCCGATCTGGAATCCCCATAAATAATAGCGCTTTCAAAAGATTCACGGCTATGTCCCCGAACGGTTTTGACATGGGAAACAGTAATATAATCCATCTCGGGATTCAGGCCTACCTCTATTTTATCGGATTCCCCGTTCTGCTCCATCGTGCTCACCGGGATAAGAATCTTATCGGCACTCAGTAGCTCCTTGCTTTTACTGACTCCGACCTGATAGGCTTCTGCTCCTTCTATGCCCGAAAAAACATCTCCGAAATTGGCATTGATCGATGGAGCGCATAGAAAGGTTCCGCTTTCGCTAAGCTTCAGAAACCAGATCAGCTCATCCTTCAGCACCAGAGACTCCAATGTTCCTATCTGCCTCGGCACTGCCGACATCACCTGGTAAGCGATCTTTTTCTTATCAAAAACCCGGGCAAGGCAGGCCACAAAAAGCCGGTCGTCATTGCCGAAATTATTGACGCCATTCGTGAATTTTACATTCCGGTACAGATAATAAGACGCTTTGGCGATGTCGCTGCCACTTGCCAGTTCTTTGTGAGACGACAGGTATTTGAGGATCATTTTAGATAATTTGTCAATGGATTTATTTTTTGCAAAAATCAACTCATTCGCCTTAAGAGCGATTTCTTCTTTCGAAACGGAAGTTTTCAGCTCTCCTGCCTTGCCCAGCAGATACTCGGTAGGAACCCTGGGATCGGCTCTGTACACTACCTGAAATTTGATTGTGGGTGTCGAACGGTAAATATAGCTCCAGCGTTCGTCTTTTAATTTTTCCCTGCTGGTGTCTGTGAATGAATAAAACTTTAATCCTTCTTCAGCAGCCAGGCCTCCTTCCATTTCGGGAGCCCCATTTAATGACCTGAAGTTAAAGTACAACTCCTGGTCGACATTAAACTCATATTTCTGCTTCACCGCCGGGAAGCTGTTTTCCAGGGAAAGAATTACTTCAGGAAATACATATTCTCCTGTTGTCATGTAATAGGTGTGCTTGATGATATTGAAGTAGTCAATGATATCATTAGGCTCCAGCCCTGCGATAGCCAGCTTTTTGTATTCCTTTTCCCATCCCGAAGCCGACTTATAAACGCCCGGTATGCTCACATTCCTGGCTACAGGAACAGCATCTTTGAGATCGATCACTTCAATACTTCCATCGGGTTTAATAATTCTTACACCTAAATCTTTAGTGGCTACAAAATAGAACTCGGAATATTCCTCCACGGCGGCACGATCAAGCAGCTTAATCCTTTTCCTGGTAACTTCTTTCTGCGTGATGGAATTTCCATAACCCGGTGCATAACTTTTGTCGAACAGGCAGGTGGTTTTCTGGCACAAAATGACGGCGGACTCATTCTTCCATTTATCAGGTACGTCTTTCAGGTCAAAGTCAGGATCAAGGCCACCGAATATATTTTCCTGTGAGTAAGCGCCGGGCAAAGAAAAGACCAGAGCGAGGCAAAAAAGCGCCCAGACTCTACTTTGACAGTTCAATCTGATCATCATATATATATTTCAATTCTTTGATCGTATTATTCCAGTCTTTGAATTCATTTTTTCCAATGACCGCATTATCCACTGAAATCTCTTTGCGGTAAAAAATTTTATTTCCGTCCTGCCTGAAGGTGATCTTAAAGGTAAAATCAGGGTAGACCTGAAGCATGTCATCGGGCATATGGGTTACTCTGTATCCGGCAGGAATTTCAAGCTCGGTCTTTTTAACCAGGTAATACTTGTAATTGTATACATAATCTTTCAGCCGGGTGCTGTCGAGCTCTGAATTTTTAAATTCCTGTTCATGATCAATGGTTACATAGATTTCACTCCCTACATCGAGCACATGGTTCTTCAGGGTAAAATCGTAGTCGAACTGCAAAACGCTGCTACGGTCTTCCATATTGGAGAAGTGCATATTCTGAATACTGATATTCTTATCCTTGCCAATGATAAAATCCCGGAGGGCCTCTTCTTTCCTTTCTGATTTTGTGGAATTGTAGCCTCTCAGGATCTGAGTTTTGGCCTCCCCATTATAGAATTCCTTTCTTCTGCCGATGAGCTGTTCTCCCTGCAGCCTGATCTGATTATGGGTTTCGATCTTGTTGCGTTCTTTAGGAAAATCGGGTGTTCTTTCCACGATAAATTTATCCCCGTCTTCAATGATCACCTCCCGGCCCTGAATCCGGTGAGCCAGATCGCCGAAAGAAATATAGGTTTCGGTAGGGTCGAGAAAATATTTCCTGCCGCCCAGGATTACCGTACAGATCATATGGTTGTCAACGGCAATCGTAGGAATGGCATAGTTGTAGGCAATGTGCTTCGTTCCCAGCCAGGTAAGTCTGGCGTCATAACCGGCCAGCAGAAGCATCTCCTTTAAAAGATTAGCCATGCCTTTACAGTCGCCATAGCGGTTGCTGAAAACTTTCTGACAGGAAGCGGGCCTGAATCCTGCAATGCCGTCTTCAAAAGCAATGTAGCGGATGTTATCCTGCACCCAATAGAATAAGGTCTCGATCTTGTCCTTATCAGATTCACGGCCTGTCAGCAGCTTGTCCACCAATGGCTTCAGCACATTTCTGTCGTTGCCGGTGGTCTTTACCAGGCTGGAATACCATCCATACAGGTCGGCTGTTGAATTAAAGAGTTTATGCTCTTCACCCTGTTTGTCGGTATAGGCCTTGGAAAGGATCAGAATATGCGGCAGCACATAAGTAGGTCCGGGCTGATACGGCTCGGATTTATCCGCCGGAATATTTTTGAGGGTATAGCTGTATACTTTATTTCCAGTCTGGGTATCGGTCTTTATTCCACGACTTATCTCGTAGCCTTTAAAGTTCAGCTCCCTTAACTCCACCTGCATCCAGGAAGGAATACTGAAGCTGATAGTCTTTTCCAGGGTTGGGTAATTTTCGTGGAAGTAAAAGCTGGTCACATACTTGACGTCGTTAAACTTTTTCTCCAGCTCGTAGCTCGATCTTGCGCCGATCTTTTCCAGCGGAAAAGAATAGGCGAAAATTTTAGCGTCCGAATAAAAAATGCCATTCTCTTCATAGGTCTGCCTGCTGGTCAGCGCCTGGTAGTTATTAAGCTTCCCTTCCTCATCGTAAAGATTAAAGCTTTTGATTTCGGAGTTGTCGTCATAACCGACGGCATTTACAAAAGCACCGCCGGAATTGTCAAGACAGATAAGCTCTTCATGAATTTTTTGGGTAACATAGAGGTGTGTGGAATCATCCGAAACCACAGAGCGGCTGAAGGTAATGTTTACGGTAGAGCTGGTGGCTGCAGTAGCCGCTTCGGGCCATGCGGAACGCAGCTCCCACACGTTCACCTTGTCGGTAAGCGCTTTCTGCGAAAAAACGCTAAAACCAATACTTGTGAAAAGCCAGGCGAATAATAAATGCTTACTCATATCGAAACAATAAGATTGACGGCCGGTGAGTATTTGATTTTTAACGAATAAAAAATCATAAAGTTCTACTCTTCTGCCTTATCCTGTTCTTTTCTGCGGTTCGCTCTTTTGAATATCTTTACCATAATAAAGTACTGCAGCGCAATAACAGGTATAATGATCAGTATGCAAAGCAACAGTGGGGGAACTTTCATCTTGCCAATTATAAGAATTTATTCCTCCTCGGCTTTTGCCAGCTCCAGCTTTTCTCCCCGGTAGCTGTTCTTCACAAAAGTGCACCACTGACAATCTTTATCTCCGCATCCCGGATTGAACTCGTGGTTCATGATCTTCTTATAGGTGTCTTTGATCTGAAGCTTTACAATATTTACCTCTTCCGGCTTAATATAGATCTTCTGCTTGCTGAAGCTTTTCTTTGAATCTTTCTGAAGGAAATCGATCTCTCCGGAGATCATTTCATAGTTGCGGGTACGATCGCTGTCAAGCAGGATTTTATAAAAAATAATCTGCCTCCAGTATTCGCCTCCCAGAGGTTCTTTTTCATCGGGAGCTGTCAGCTTCTTTCTGCCGTTTTCCGGACTTCCTGTCTTGTAGTCCACCACATTGGCTTTATTGCCGTCGAGCTCGATTTTATCAAGAGCCCCGGTAATAGGCACGCCTTCAAACTCCGCATTGCTGATCCTGTATTCGACTACCACGTTCTTGTGCCACTCATTCACATAATGGTCGTACAGTTGAGGAAGCAACTCCTGCCCGAACTCCATTTTTCTTTTGTATTCCTCCCTCGTAAAATGCGAATGGTGGTTTCTCATGCCTTGTGAAAAATAGTCAAAAAATTCTTCCTTGGAAGGAAACTTCTTATCCTTTGCCTTCGTCATCTGTGAAAACAGATTGTAGAGGGCGTGGTGCACAGCATTTCCAAAACCCATACTTTCACTTCTGGCGCTTGGCACCCGCAGAATATTTTCAAAATAGAATGAGAGCGGGCAGCGCAGGAATTTATTCAGGTGCGTGACGCTCATCTTGTAATTTTTAAGAGCATCTTTCAGAAATTCCTCGTCCATCAGCTGCAGTACAGGCTTTTCTTCCTCCATCATGATGTTCATTTTATAGCTGAAGATCTCCTCATCCGACAGAACAATTTTCTCAGGCTTTAAGCCCGTGCCGTCCAGAAGCTCCGCCACAAACTGGGACATTTCCTGTTCCTTCTCGCTGTTTTCTTTGGAAGCGAAAGACAGGTGCAGGTATTCTTTGGCCCTCGTGAGCGCTACATAGAAAAGCCGGCGCTCTTCTTCAATAGCCTCTGCGGCGGCAGTATCCGTGATGGTGTCGGGAAATTTATAGGTGTGACTTCTGCCCGACTGCTTTTCCCAGAACCGGGCGGTACAGGAGATCAGAAATACATGTTTAAATTCAAGGCCTTTGGAAGAATGGGCTGTAATAAAATTCACTCCTTTTTCGGCATGCAGCACTTTTTCCAGATGCAGGGCTATCTGGTTTCCTCTCATCCTTTCAATCATTTCCAGAAAGTCTTTTAAAGAAAAATCGGGAGTCCTTGCTGCTTCATTTTTCATAAAATCGAAGAATGTAGAAAGCACCTGCATCAGCCAGAATTTTTCCGTAGAATTCATGATGTAGGTAAGTACGCCGCCTTTGGTCAGAATCTTCTCAAAAAGAACCTGAACAGTCAGATTTTTTGATTCTTTGATCCAATAGGTGAGATTCGACTCCAGCTCTGAAATCGCTTTGGCTGATTCCAGGTTCAGCATAAACATTCTTTCTTTGCTGGCCATAATCTGACGCCAGGTTGCACGTCCTTCCTGCCTTTTATTCGATTCGCGGGTAATGGCGGCAATATCGCGGGGAGAGATCTCAAAAAAATGATAATGCATGATCTCGTAGAGCAGATGCTCGGCCGTATCGGGCTTCTCGTATTCGGCATGAATGTAGGCCAGAATCTTGACAAGGGATTGCACAAAGGGAAGATCCAGAATATTTACTTTCTGGCGGATGTTCAGCGGAATCTTTTTGCTTTCCATGGCACGTACCAGGTTTTCCACCAGCCTGTGGTTCCTATAGATTACAGCGATCTCGCTCAGGTCTTCGCCGGCAGCATGCAGGGCTTCGATCTGCTTCAGCATACCGGCTTCCTCATGCATCACATTGTAGTATTCTTTTATGGAAGGCAGCACAGCCGAAACGGCCAGCTCTTTATTGCGGGCTACAAGATCCTTGCTTAGACTGCTGATCTTATTTACCAGCCTTTCATTATTCTTTACAATTACCGCACCGGCCGCATCGAGTATGTGCTGGGTAGAGCGGTAGTTTTCAGTCATGACTACGGTTTTAATGCCGGGCTCATGCTTGTTATAAAAATCCACAATGTTGCGGACATTGGCACCCTGAAAACGATAGATCGACTGGTCGTCATCACCTACCACGAACACGTTCGGGTCGTCCCAATAGCTGGTGAGCAGATTCAGAACGTCATTCTGGGAACCATTGGTATCCTGGTATTCATCGACCAGAAAATAAAGGTAGCGCTCCTGATATTTCAACAGAATGTTCTGGTTATTCCGGAAGGCATCGCGCACCCATAAGATCATGTCGTTGTAATCGTATCTCTTGCGCTCCTTCATCATCTTTTCAAACAATTGAAACTCGGCGGCGGCGGCGCGCAGCAATTCCATTTTGTCTTTCTCCGTGTTAAAGAGGCGTTCGTTAAGATCCCCGGCCTTTATTCCCTTCGTTGCATTAGCTCTTTTATAAATATATTCTTCTCTGTTTGGAAGATCCTGCAGATAAGCGTCAATCTGTTCTGAAATATATTCTGCGGTATAAGCCTCCTTCTTCATGATGTCGAACAAAGGCTTCAGCCTTCCGATCTCATAATAAATATCTCCCGTGAATCTTTTAAGCGGATGTTTGGCATGGAAGGAATTTACGAGCTTCTGATAAAGTTCCACGGTTTCGAGCTCCGAAATAGGTTGAAGATCCCTGAAACCGAAATAGTCCAGGTTCTCCTGGATCACCTGATTGCAGAAAGCATGGAATGTATAAATGTGAACCCTGTATGCTTCCGGACCAATAAATTTCAGCAGGCGCTTGCGCATGGCAATGGTGCCTGCATCGGTATAGGTAAGGCAGAGAATATTATGAGGGCCGCATTGCGCTGTGCTTAATATATTCCCGATCCTTGCAGACAAGATCTGGGTTTTGCCGGTACCAGGACCAGCGATCACAAGAACCGGACCTTCAATATGCTC
>JBJMLY010000030.1:0-4280 GCA_045805025.1 Cytophagaceae bacterium
ATACCTATTCCCCACATAGAGAATTTGAAAAGATCCTGCAGGAACTTATGCCTGAAGCAAGCCGCAGGAAGATGGAGTTGAATGTTTTATGAGAGATTAATCCAGCCCCAAGCCAGCGTTATAGTACGTGCGCAGTATTATGGTTAGCAGCTACTATTAATAACTATTCTAAAAGTGGATGCATTTGTGGTGGTCTGTCCCTCCCCGTATTTATAACATAATACCCAAACTACAGTTTTCTCAGATAGAAGCTGCCGAATGAATTATCAACCCATAGAAAATTACGGTGTTATTGGAGATCTGAATACCATTGCCCTGGTAGGCCTTAATGGTTGCATCGACTTCATGTGCTTCCCTGATTTTGATTCTCCCTCTATCTTTGGAGCTTTGCTGGATAAAGACAAGGGAGGTTATTTTTCCATACGTCCTATTCTGAAGGAATGGAAAAACAAACAGCTCTACTTACCCGACACCAATGTTCTTCTCACACGATTTCTTTCTGCCGAAGGCGTGGGCGAGATTACCGATTTTATGCCTGTGGAAGAACTTTTCGATGGAAAGGAATTAATGCGCAGGGTCACCTCGGTGAGAGGTACCCTCACGTTCCGGATGGACTGCCGGCCCAGGTTCAATTATGCGCGCTGCAGACACAAAGCTTCTCAAAACGGCAACGAAATTA
Organism: Cytophagaceae bacterium; assembly: GCA_045805025.1. GTDB lineage: Bacteria > Bacteroidota > Bacteroidia > Cytophagales > Cytophagaceae > DATMOV01. Next base: position 680 of record JBJMLY010000030.1, read on the forward strand.
CGTTTGAAAGCGAAGGGGCCGACAAAAGTGTGATGAAGCTTAAAAGCACGGTCCCTCTTCATTTAAAGGACGGCGATGCCTTCGCGGAATTTACGCTCAAGCCGGGAGAGACAGCTGATTTCTTATTCGAGAATATCAAAAAGGACAAACCATCGCAGGCGAATCTCCACGAGTTTATTTCCAGGAGCTTGTATGAGACTGTTAATTACTGGAAAGACTGGATCAATGCTTCCAAGTATAAGGGTCGATGGCTGGAGACCGTCAATCGTTCTGCACTCATCTTAAAACTTCTGACTTCCCATAAATATGGATCGATCGTCGCTGCGCCGACTTTCGGTTTGCCGGAGAGCATTGGAGGGAAGAGAAACTGGGATTACCGCTACACCTGGATAAGAGATGCCTCTTTTACAATTTATGCCTTGATACGCCTGGGATATACTAAGGAAGCCGGCGCTTTCATGAACTGGGTGGAGAAGCTTTGTAAAGACATCAAAGAGCAGCAGCATCTTGGGATTATGTATGCGATTGATGGGGAAAGAAAACTGGAGGAGGAAGAGCTAAGCCATCTGGAAGGATATAAGAAATCGAAGCCGGTGCGCATAGGAAATAACGCGTACAACCAACTTCAGCTTGATATATATGGAGAACTAATGGATTCCGTATACCTCTATAATAAATACGGCGAACCGATTTCCTACGATTTCTGGATATCACTCACACATCAGATCGATTGGGTCTCTGCTCACTGGCAGGAACCGGACGAAGGCATATGGGAAGTGCGTGGAGGAAAGAAAAACTTTCTCTATTCACGCTTCATGTGCTGGGTGGCTATTGACAGGGCCATACGCCTGGCCGAAGCGCGCTCTTTCCCGTTCCCTGAAAACTGGAAAAAGGAAAGGGACAAAATATACAACAGCATTTACGAAGATTTCTGGGATGATAAAAGGAAAGCGTTCATGCAATACCCGGGCTCGGATACAGTCGATGCATCCGCGCTGCTGATGCCTTTGATACGGTTTATCAGTCCGAAGGATCCGCGCTGGCTTTCCACGCTTGAATACATTGAGAAAGAGCTGGTGTCCGATTCGCTGGTACACAGGTATAATCCGGCTGTGGCTGCCCCTGACGGTTTCTCCAGCCGGGAGGGGACATTCTCGATGTGTTCTTTCTGGTATGTGGAATGCTTGTCGAAAGCCGGGCAGCTGCACAAAGCCCGGTTTTATTTTGAGAAGATGCTCGGGTACTCCAACCATTTAGGCTTGTACTCCGAGCAGCTGGGATTTGAGGGAGAGCATCTCGGTAATTTTCCTCAGGCATTTACTCACCTTGGACTCATCAGCGCCGCCTTTAATCTCAACCAGCAGCTAAACGATGAGCGGAATAAAGATATCTATTGAGCAAGGTTGTTTGTCAACTGCTATCTGTCAATTACCCGCTTTATCCTCAACTCTTTTCTTTCAGATTACATCCAGACTGAAACGAACGTGTAGAAATCTTCTCTCAGCTCATGGTAAAGCTTTACAAACTGTTCCATTTCATCTTTTAGCTTCGTATGCTCATCAATGATGAAATCCTGGGGAGGATACACGCCTTTTATCTTTCCGGAAGAGATCTGATGTTCATGCAGTTTGACTTTATGAATGATAATATCCATCTCATTGTTCTGGATAATAAATCGGTTTTGATACTGCTCAATTTCTACATGAACATCTTTCCCACTATTCTTTTTCGTAATTTCTTCCAGTCGTTTTTGGAATAACCATATTTCCGTTTTGTAGAAAGCGATCTGGTTCATCCACAGGCGATGATTGAAATGAATTCCTGCTGCCGTTATCCTTTTGTCTCCGATCATGTTATTTTCGATTAATAGTTGACATTATAGGTAAGTATGGGCTTGGGAGCATAGTTCACCAGGTCCTGCGATACGCTTCCGATGAAGAAATTGGACAATCCTTTTCTTCCATGCGTGGATAAGGCAATGATGTCAGCTTCGGCCTCTTCGGCAAAATGCCTGATGCCATCTTCCTCTGTATAGCTATTGACAATATGAAGGGTATAATTCCTTAGCTTATGCTCAGAAGCATATTCCGCCATTTGATCGTTGGTTTCCTGATCAGACTGGAAGTTCATCGGTGTGTTGACGAATACAACATTCAGGTTAAAGCCGAACAGATCCTGTAACTCCTTGATACGATCGATAAAACTTTGTGAGTCGTCTTTGAAGTTAGTCGCGAAGACCACGTTTTTAATGTTAAAGCGCTGTGCTTTTGTTTTGACAGAAAGCACCAGACATTTTGCCAGCCTTACGACTTTTTCCGTATTCGAGCCAGTGAACAGTTCGCTGACGCTTGTAACACCCTGGGTGCCCATGACAATCAGATCAACGTTATGTTCGGCGATGATTTCGGAAATCTTCTTATAGACGCTTCCCACTTTCACTACTTCTTTGACTTCTATTCCTTCAAGTTCTGCCGCGGCAATTATTTTCTTCATTTGTTTGTCGGCCTTCTCGATCATTTTCATGATAAAGACTTTGTCCATGCCATCATCGTGAATTGAAGAGGCGGAGACGGAATAGGAATCTTCGGCTAGGCCTTCAACAATATGAAGCAGTATTATTTTTGAATCTGTTCTGCGGGCAATGGAAGCAGCAACTTCCAGCGCATTTTCAGCTTCTTTAGAAAAATCGGTGGGTACGAGTATTGTTTTCATGGTTATTTTTTTAGTTATGGTTCAAAATTCGGCAAGAGCCGGAGGATTTAAAATGACTGCTGACAACGTTATAGATGATCCGCGTCAGCAGCCATTTTTAAATTGAAGCCTCGTTCGTTGAGGGACAAGCTTTCGACTCCGTTCAGGCTGACAAATTATTATTTGCAGTCGTGGCAAAAGAAGCAATGCAAGGCACAGGCCAGCTGGGCATGGGATGGATGCACTTTGCCCAAATAGTGTCCTTTGGAATCTTTTATTTCTCCCTTTTCATTGACACGCAAAACGATGTTTTCTTTGAGATCATAGAAGTCACCGTTCTTCGCTGCTCTGCCGAGCTTGGTTCCTTTGCTGTCAGTAACCACTCCGTTGGCATCCACAAAGCCTAACTTTTGTCCTTTGCTGTCGAATACGGTTCCATTCTCAATTTTTCCGACAAGCTTACCGGTAGAATCTGTGATTTGTCCGGCCGATGAAATGTTCTGAGCTTTATAACTCTGGGCCTTGATGGCTGTTGAAATGAATGTCATTAAAAGGGCCATGGTAATTAATTTAATCGTTTGCATAGTTTTATTTGTTTAGGTGAATTTTTAATCAGACAATCTCTTCAAGCATTTTGAAAATTACTTGCGGTTGTATATTGATTTTTGTTTTGACGGAGTTGCAGGTAACGCTGTTCTTTTGTGCATGCTCAATGGCTTTCAGAATCCTATTGAAATCCGTTCCATTCAGCACCAGGATATGAGGCTCTAAAATAATTTCAGTAATCATCATAGTGCCTTCAGAGATTTTCCGGATGCCGGTAGCGGTACTGGAATAATTCACCAGAGGAATTCCCGTGGATTCGCATTCCCAGAGAAGCCTTTCCATAAAGGAGGCGTTGACCGAAGAC
>JBJMLY010000031.1:0-3061 GCA_045805025.1 Cytophagaceae bacterium
AAGAAGAATGAAGAATATGATGGAAATCAGGACCGGGATTCCAAAGCCGCCCTTGCGGATAATGGCTCCCAGAGGAGCTCCGATGAGGAACAGGATCAGGCAGGCGATCGATTGAGTGTACTTTCGGTGCATTTCGATCTCAAAATCATTCGCATCCTGTCTCAGGAAATTCATTCTTTCGATATGACTGGTGGTGTATGCTTTTACCGTTCTGGCCTGGTTGGCAGCTCTGTTCAGAATGATGGATACTTCGGGCTTCGTATAGTTCTTCTTTTCATTGATTGCCACGTTATTTTTAGCAGGGCTCAGAGAGTCTTTTGTGAACAGGCCGAAAATATAAACCGGCAACACATTTTTATTCACTTGCTCTTTTACCGTCGAATACTCGCTGCGAATGGAATCAGTATCATGCCTGAGCTGTACGACATTTTTCATTTTCTTGTTTCCGGCAAAAAGCTCTTCGGGGGTCCGGTTAAAACCGCTCAGACTGAATACCAGCTTGCTTCGGCTGAAATTGTTTCTTATAAAATCCTTGGTATAAAGGTTGTTGACATTTTCGGCATACTCCATGTAATGACATCCTTTGAAAAGCTCCAGCGCCAGGTATTGTTCGTGATTAAACGTATATACTTTTCCTGAGTCAGCCACTATCAGATCGGTATTTCCTCTTCCTCCTGTATGGTTATAAATCATAACTCCGCCAATAGTTCTTCCGTCGGGGTATTTTTTAGAAACTTTAACACTATAGCCGGGCAAGCCATTGTAGAATGTCCCTTCTTTAAAATCAACAGCTGGTCTCTTTTGACGGATGTCGTAAAGCAGACTAAAGGCTTTTAGGTTGGCTTTGGGTACAATGATGTTGTTGAAGTAAAAAGCTCCGATGGTTAAGGCTATACTGATCAGGAAAATGGGCATCATGGCTCTTATCAAAGTAATACCGGAGCTTTTGATGGCAGTTAGCTCGTGGTGCTCGCCAAGGTTTCCATACGTCATGAGTGCCGATAGAAGAATAGCCAGAGGCAGCGCTACCGGCATCATGTTAATGCTGAAATAAAAGATCAGCTCAGAAAACACCGCAAAGCCAAGGTTTTTACCGATAAAATCGTCGAGGTAGGAAAGCAGGTAAACTGTCAGCAATATGAAGACCACGACAAAGAAGGTCAGCAGAAAAGGGCTGACAAAAGCGGAGATGATTAGCTTATCGAGTTTCTTCATGATCTTGTTGAACAAAGATCATAAAAAGCTATTCAATAATTAACTTATCGTGATATTTTTTCATTCGGTCATTAATAACGATCATGTACATGCCTTTTATTGCTGACTGGGAAAAACGATCCAGTACCGAATCTATCCATAGCATGTTTCCTTGTCCCGCTTCTATGGTTTGCCCTGAGGATGACAGGATCTGCAGGTTATATTCTGTATCCGGCTTGAGGTTCATACTATGAAGAACTCCAGAAGAGAACGGATTGGGAAATACCCTGATGTCCTCCTGTCCCGGAAGATTTTCAACTGGGAAAGGACCGAACGCGTGCCTGGTTTTTTCGGGAATAATTCTGATGGAAGTATAGCTTTTATGAACTGCTATTTCTAAAACAGTTTTATCGTTCTTCTCATCTAAGTGCAAATAGCTTATTGAATCATAGTGTAAATAATCGTTCGATACTTCGATGATAAAATCCCCTTCGGTTTGTGCAGATGTTTGCAACTCAATGATCATGTGCATATCCTTCGTAAAAGCCTTCAAAGAAAGTAATTCTTCCCCGAGAGGGGGCGAAAAGCAGGAAGGTGGAAGCGCGTACCGGTTGTCGTCATCTCCCAGCCAGTTATTCAGGTTGCTGATGGAAGCAAGCATCAGATCTTTATCTTCCGAAATAAAGGAGCAATTGTATTCCCCATCTTCTTTTTCCCGCAAAGCAACGGCACTATACCCATTAATAAGTCCGGGAGGAAGGGCGCTGGTATTGTTATCGGGAGCTGAACTCTGCCATACTCCGCTCCCATTGCAGTTCATGGCATATATAAATTGCGGCGAAGCAAAACTTCCCTGATAAACGATGAGTTGATCGCCGGCCGTTGAAAGTCCGAAGAATCCTGAGACGCCTGTTACCGTAAAACCAGGATCCAGTCCGAAGGTAATAGCACTTCCTTTGGGTTTACCTCCGGACGGTACCGTGTATGTGACATAGCCTTCACCGATCCTGAAGTCGTTGCTGCTTGTCCAGCCGCAATCGGTGATGTAAATGACGGTGCCTTGTTGAAGATCGACAAAGTTCACAAAGGAGAATTCATCGGGATTTTTAAAGTTGTAGCCTACAATGGCAATATCGCCGGGCTGAAGAGTAGTTTGGGAAAAGGATAAGCCAATCCAGCATGAGAGGACAAGGCTCATCATTAAATTTCTTTTCATAGCTGGTGAAACAGAAAATTAAAATTGAGTTATAGTGCAGCGTAAAACTAAAAAATTATTGCAGCATATTCCTAATAAAATAATGGGGAAATCTAATTTAAAATAGAAAATCTCTTTAAGCTCCTACTGCTTTTCTGAGTTCTGCTACCAGATTTGTCCACAAATCTTTCTGATCGGAAGGGTCTGTAATGTCGGAATAGTCTGTAATTTTCAGAAAGGAAGTCTGGGTGAGTTCATTGCTTTCCAGTCTGAACTCAAGCCATGAGGTGTCTTTCCCTTCGGACTGGTTAATGAATTCAAACTTTACATATTGATTAATCTTCTGTGTTACTTTTCTAACGGGATAATTTATTTTATTCCAGACAAAATTAAAGGTCTTATCTTCGTTCTGCGTTACATCATCGGCAATCCATTCTGCCAGTCCGGATGCTGTGTTAAGATATGGATAAAGCATTTTTCCGGAGGCATTGATTTCAAATTCAATAGTGAATTTATTTTTCTCCATAGTAGGTATAAGTTAAAGGGTCATGAAGATATGATTTTTAATGGTGAAGACAAAAACAGAATCTTAATAAATAAAACCGATCAATCACTGTTATTTACGCGAAATTTTTTTTTAGTAGATTTATTATTATTCTGTATTATATGACT
>JBJMLY010000032.1:0-17954 GCA_045805025.1 Cytophagaceae bacterium
CCGGTATTCAGACGCTTTAAAATTTTATCGGCTCTGTTTTTGTCTTTTGAATATACCGCTGCTGTAAGTCCGTATTCCGTATCGTTCATCAGATTTAAGGCTTCTTCGTCGTCTTTTACTTTTTGAATTCCGATCACCGGACCGAACGATTCATCCTTCATGATTGCCATTGAATGATTTACATTCACTAAAACCGCCGGTTCAAAAAAGTATCCCTTGCCTTCTTTTTTCTTACCTCCGGAGAGAAGTTTCGCGCCTTTATTCACGGCATCTTTAATTTGCGAGTTTAACACTTCCAGCTGATCTTTTCGGGTAAGCGGACCGATATACACGCCTTCTTCCTGAGGGTTCCCGGCTTTATACGTTTTCACTTCTTCGGTAAATTCCTTCACGAACTGATCGTAGATCTTTTCATGCACATAAATCCGTTCTACCGAGCAGCAGCTTTGGCCGTTGTTGTAAAAGGCCCCATCGGCAATACCGGCAGCGCTGGATTTAATATCTTCAATATCGTCCATGACATAGACAGGATCTTTCCCACCAAGCTCCATTTGAAAAGGAACGAGCTTCGAAGAAACTTTCTGAGCAATGGCCAGACCGGTTTTATAGGATCCGGTAAAAAAATATCCGTCCAATGGGAGCTCCAGCAGGCTTTGTCCGACTTCACGTCCGCCTGTCACCACTTTGAATACATCCTGCGGAATACCCGCTTTATGAAGCATCCTCTCTATTTCCAGTCCGGTAAGCGTTGAAAATTCCGAAGGCTTATAAAGCACGGCATTCCCGCCGATCAGAGCCGGTATAAAAACATTCACCCCTACCAGATATGGATAATTCCAGGCAGAGATATTCGCAATTACACCCAGGGGCTCGTAGCTGATCTTTTCTTTCGTGCCCCCTTCGCTGACCACCCACTCTTCGCTGAGCCATTTCCTGGAGTTCTCCAGAAAAAATTTAATCCTTGTCCTGGCACCCTTAAGTTCGTTATGAGCCTGAGACAGCGGCTTACCAACTTCGAGGCTGAGCGTTTTTGCAAGCTGATCTTTTTCAGAATCGAGTAGGTCGTGAAATTTCTGAATGCAGCTCAGTCTTTCATCCAGCGAAGTTTCATTCCATTTAACCTGTCCTTTCTTAAGTACATTATATTTCTCCGAAACAGATTTCTGTGAATCTTCCTGTACTTCTTTGATCAGCTCTTCTGTAGCTGGATTAATGATCTTCATGTTATTTGCCTGTTAATTTTCTTACTTCTGAAATAAATATCTCCCGGATGTTTTTCGAAAACGTACTGTCCGCATCCTTCATTCTTTCGGGATGCCATTGCACCAGCAAAAGAAAAGGCTTGCCTTGCGGATCCTTCCGTTCAAGCCCTTCAATGACCCCGTTGGAAGAATTGGAGTTGACGATAAGTCCTTCGCCCAGCTTATCTGCTGCCTGATGATGCGCGCTGTTCACTTCGCCCTGAGAACTAATAACCGCTTTGGAAAGAATCGTTCCCGGCACAACGCTTACCTCATGCCTCTGGTCATAACCTTCGTCTTTGGCATGTTTATCTTTGCCCACGCTTGGCAGGTCCGGAATCAGGGTACCTTTAAAATAGACATTGGCAATCTGCAATCCGCGGCAAATGCCCAGAACAGGCAGATTCATTTTCTGGGTTTCTTCGATGACCTGGAGCTCAAATTCATCCCTGTCCTCAATAATGTCTTTAGGGTCAAGCATAGGAAGATTCTCTGGCTTGTTATAAAATTTCGGATGTACATCCTCCCCTCCGCTCAGCACAATACCATCGCAGCGTTTCAGATCTTCGTAATTCTTATCTTTCCAGGACAGTTTGATCACTTCGATCGATGGATCCTGGGTAAACCATTTTTCATAGTTGATAAATTTGCTGCAGTCCGTAATGCCAATGGTAATTTTTTTCATACTAGAGTGCTTCTAAATACAATTTCTTGAAATCTTCTCTCGATACCGGTTTCGGATTGTTCGGATGACAGAAGTCGGCAAAAGCCAGGTCAGCAAGCTTTTCAATATGTTCCGGCTTCACTCCGATAGCATTTAGCTTCACAGGGAGGCCAATGCTTTTATTCAATTCGAACAAATGATTGACCACTCCTTCTCCGCTTTCATCTTTCAATTCCATGGTTCTCGCTATGCGACGAAATTTATCTTCGAATCCTTTGATGTTAAAACGCATGCCGTAAGGAAGATTCACTGCATTCGCTAACCCATGATGAGTATCCAGCAAACTCGATAAAGGATGAGCCAGGGAATGTACCACGCCAAGTCCTTTCTGGAAAGCCACGGCACCCATGAGAGAGCCGATCATCATGGCAGACCTTGATTCTATATCCGGCTTATTGACCGCCTTTTCAATGGACCTGTTAATGAGTGAAATTCCTTCCAGGGCAATTCCCTCGCACATGGGGTGATACATCTTCGCTACGAAAGCTTCCATGTTGTGAGTAAGCGCATCCATACCGGTGGCTGCCGTCACAAAGGCAGGCAGATCCAGCGTAAGCTCAGGATCTGCAAAAACAATTTTGGCAAGCAGACCCGGTGAAAATAATATTTTCTTCTGATGGGTTTCATCGTCGGCAATAATGGCGCTGCGGCCTACTTCACTGCCGGTACCGCTGGTAGTCGGTACCGTCACGAAATATGGTATGGGGTTCACCACATACTTATCGCCGCCGATCAGATCGTCGTAGTAAAACAGATCTTCGTGGTGATTGATCCGCAACGCAATGGCGCGGGCAACATCCATCCCCGCCCCTCCTCCTATCCCGACTATACAATCGCATTTGCTCTTGTTATAAACGTCGGCGCCCTTCAGCACATCCGACTTTACCGGATTCTTATGAATATCGGAAAACACCTCGGGTTTTAACCCTTTCGCTTCCAGATCCGCTTTAATCTTTTTAAAGAAATCCAGCTGAACTACGACTGGGTCAGTAGCCAGCAATGGTTTTTTAAATCCTTTGTCTTTAAGATGGGAAGCTAATTCGGCAATAACTCCAGCACCGAAACGTACGGTAGTAGGGAAATTATAAGTATATATCATGATTACACCGATTATTTGATTACACAGATATTAAATGGATATGGTATTTTATTATTCATACTGATATTCGCTTTATCTGACAACTGGTGTTGCCAAAATTAATTAGTAATCCCGTTTTAACTTTTGAAGCCCGCAAATAGGATATCACCTGATGATTGAACAAGATCGGAAGATGTCCTGATATAGACTTAAGTTCTACAATTACTTTTTCCTCTACAAGCAGATCGCATCTGAATTTTCCAATTTTTCTTTTATTGAAATATACTTCAAATTCTTTTTCTGTTTCATACCTTAAACCGGCATCCGTTAATGCAATCATTAAACCGTTGTGATATATTCTTTCCAAAAACCCCGGCCCTATTTCATTATGCAGCTTAAAACAACAACCAATAATCCTTTCTGTAAGAATATCCTTCTGCTCTAAAACATTTTCCATAGCTAATCAAAAATCTTTTAAAATCTATTTATCTGTGCAATCGTCTAAATCGGTGTAATCATAATCTTTTATATAATTTCGAAATACCTCCTCAACTCCCAGTCTGTCACGGCCTTCGCATATTGCTTTATCTCCCATTCCCGGGTGCTTACAAAATGATCAACGAATTCATCGCCGAAGAGTTCTTTGGCCAGGCTGCTGTTTTTCATGGCATGAGTAGCTTTCTCCAGCGTGCCGGGTAAAACCCCATTTCCCTTTTCCAGATATCCATTACCCTTTATGGCTTCCACCTTCAGCTTCATTTTATTTTTCACGCCATACAGACCCGAAGCCAGTGCGGCTGCCATGGCCAGGTAAGGATTTACATCGGCGCCCGGCACCCGTGTCTCCAGCCTGGTAGACTTTGCGCTGCCTGGCAATGCCCGGAGCGTCGTTGTGCGGTTATCAATTCCCCAGGTGAGCGTTGTAGGCGCCCAGGCTCCTTCCACCAGACGTTTAAAGCTGTTGATGGTAGGTGCATACATCGGCAATATATGAGGCAGGCAATGCAGCTGACCAGCGATATAGCTCTTCATTACTTCACTTATAGTATTCTTTGCCTTGCTGTCGTAAAACAGGTTGCTCTTCTGATCTCTGCTCCACAGGCTTTGATGAATGTGCCCTCCGCAGCCTGGAAGCTTTTCATTCCATTTTGCCATAAAGCTGGCCATAATCCCGTGCCGGTAAGCAAGCTCTTTTACCCAGGTTTTAAATAAGACCGCCCGGTCGGCTGCTTCGACAATATCGGAATATTGAATCGCTGCTTCGTACACACCCGGTCCCGTTTCGGTATGAAGTCCTTCAATAGGAATACCGGCAGCAGTCAGATGATTGAAAAGCTCATGAAAGAAATTCTGGTTCAGCGAAGGCCGCAGAATGGAATACCCGAACATACCCGGACTTAAAGGTTCCGGATTCCTGTAATCCTTTTCGTGCAGACTTTGCGGTGTTTCCCGGAAATTAAACCATTCAAATTCTTCAGAGAAAACGGGATAATACCCCAGCTTTTCGGCCTGACCCGCGATCTTTTTCAGAAGCGACCGCGGACAAACATTCAATGATTTTCCATCTTTCCCGGTAAAGTCTCCGAGAAAAAAAGGGATGTTCTCTTCCCATGGCAATGTGCGGAATGTATTGATATCGGCTTTTGCATGCGCATCCGGATAGCCCGTATGCCAACCTGTATAGGAAGCATTGTCGTAGAGCACATCACCCGAGTCCCAGCCGAAAACCACATCGCAGAAACCCGAGCCATCACCGGCCAGGGCCATGAATTTTTCCAGACTGATGATCTTGCCCCTGAGAATCCCGTCAATATCCGTCACCGCAAACTTTACTTTAGCTCCGGGATATTTTTTAAGATGGTCGAGGATTTCCTTTTTTGTTTTCATAGTATATAGTCCACAGTCGATAGTCAATAGTCCACAGTCTATGGCCGACAGCCCATAGATATACGATTAGTTTAAGGATTTTCTGAGAGCCTGTAACATTTTAATGATCTCTTCTGATTTATTGTAAAAGTTATTAAAATCTTCCTCACTCATCAAGTTTCTTCTTTTTGCAATATGAAGGCACCCAACAACCTCAATGCCTGAACGAATCGAATAACCAATAAACTTTCTAAACTCGGGATTACTTTGTCCGGTAGATCCCTCTGCAATGTTCAGTGCAATGGAATCTGTTGCTCGCTTTATCTGACTAGTTAAAATATATAATTCTTCCTCCGGAAATGTCTTTGTCAAAGTATTAACCTCTGCTGTTAAATCCAAGGCCTTCTGCCAAACCTTTAATTGCTCAAACTTAAATGCCATGCTGTTGTTTTTTTTATTAATTAATCATTAGACTTCCATCAAATTAATAACTTAAAATCTATAGATCTTCATCCTTACTATGGACCGTCGACTGTCGACTATTGACTATCAATCTAAACATCAAAAAACACCCAATCAATATAGCAAAATATAACATGGCGAGCTTGAGATAAAAAATCATCATAGAGACGAGTGAGATTAGTCCGATTATCAATGCGATTAGCGGAAATGCAGGATAAAATGGTACTCTGAATGGTCGTTCCATTTCCGGCATTCTTTTTCTTAGGCGGATGATCGACAGCATGGAGATAATATATAAAGTCAGGGCGGCCATCGTGGCTATCGTGATGATAGAACCTGTTTCCTCCGTGAAAAGAGCCGCGATCCCAAAGAGCATGTTTACGATGAGGGCATTGGCAGGAGTTTTAAATTTTTTGTGGATCCTTCCAATCAATTCAGGCGCATAGCCGACGCGACCAAATTCAAAGGTCGCCCGGCCTGCTGCCAGAATAATTCCATGGAACGATGCAACCAATCCGAATAAGCCAATGGTCACCAGCATATGGTACAGCAAACCCTCTCCTCCGATATAACCGATCGAAGCCAGAGCCCTTGGAAGCGGAGAATCCGTTTTATTTCCCTGAGCATCAAAGACGATATTCTCCCAGCCGCTTACACCCACTGCTGCAATGAAGGTCAGGATGCAGAGAACCACCAGCGTAATGAGCACAGAGCCGAAGCTCTTCATGATATTTTTCTGCGGATTAATAGTTTCCTCGGCGGTATTGGCAAGGCCTTCGATGCCAAGAAAAAACCAGATGGCAAAAGGCAGAGCAGCAAAGATTCCCTGAATACCATTGGGAAAACTATTCCGGACTAAACTTTCAGACTTAAAGGCGGGCAGAGTGGCACCGGCAAAAATCAGCAATTCCCCGACGGCCAGTATGGTAATGATCAGCTCAAAAGATGCCGCTGCCTTGACTCCTGAAATATTCAGGCCGGTAAAAATCAGGTAGGCTGTTATCGAAATGACGATAACAGGAACCGAAGGCATAAAGATATGCAGGTAGGCTCCGATAGCAGCAGCGATTGCAGGAGGCGCAAAGACAAATTCCAGGATCTGAGCCATTCCGGCAATAAATCCTATTTGCGGACCGAATGCTTTGCCGGCATAGGCAAATGCGCCTCCTGCATCGGGTATAGCGCAGGCAAGCTCGGCGTAGCTGATGGTAAAACAGACATACATGATGATGATAAAAAGAGTGGCAATAGCCATCCCAAGAGTACCGCCTTCTGCCAGACCCAGGTTCCAGCCGAAATACATTCCGGAAATAACGTAACCTACGCCAAGTCCCCAGAGCATGAAGGGGCCCAGGCTGGGTTTTAAGGCTGCTCTATCTTCAGACATATTCTCAAGTTAAAAAAAACAGGGATTATAAAAACTTTTGATTCCGGATTGATTCAATTTTATTTCCTACCATTCCTGTTTTTGTATATATTAATGCTTTAAACCTATATCCATGAATTACTTAAAATCCACTTTTGTTGTTTTAATCCTGGCAATCCTTACTTCCTGCGCCGGGCAAAAAAATGAAGAGTTGGCCAAATCCGACTCGAGTTCTCTTAATACCAGTCAGGAGACCGTTACAGCACCGGCCTCCGATGCAACCTTTTCGGTTTGGCTGGAAGGAAGACTCAATGAAAAATACCTGGTATGGATGTACCTGGATGCCAAAGACGGAAAGGTTAGCGGCAAATATCGGTATCTGCCTAAGAAAGCCTTTCTTAAATTGGAAGGCACCATTACTCCCGACCGGCAGATTTCTCTGCAGGAACTGGATGAAAACGGTCAGGTCACCGGTACTATTACGGGAAAGGTGAACCTTGGAAAAAACAGCTTGAATTTTCTTCAGGCTAAATGGCAGGATCCGCAGAAATCAAAAAGCCTTTCTGTAAATCTGAGTCCTTTATTCCTTACGTTCAGTCAGGATACGCTGATCAATACAGGAAAACACCAGCTTACAGTTTCGAGAATTGCCAATGTGGAAGTACATATAGGGTCTGTTGATACCCCCAGCGATCAGGATAACCCCGATGGAGATGAAGATGACAACAATGGTCAGGCAAAAGCTACGGATGTTCCGGGTATTCTGGCCGGCTTTGAAAAAACCGGAGCGATCGGCAGCCAGAATATTGTTATGAATTCGACCTATTATGAGAAGATCACCGGTTTCTCTTCCGGCAACCTGATCCCTGTTCTTAATAAAGCGATCATCGGCGATATGAAAGAAACGCCTCTGCAATTTTCTGTGCCAGCCCAGATTCCCGTCAAGGAAGAAGATATGACAGGAACTTTTGAAAGCGTTTACTATATCGCTTACGCCAAAAACAACATCTTGACCGTTTCGTCATCGGTTGCAGGCTTCGCCTATGGTGCTGCACACCCTTATGGAAACAGCGATATGATCAGCTTTAACCTTGATAACGGAAAACAATTGCTTGCCTCAGATCTTTTTGATATGAGCAAAGTGAACGATCTGAACACTCTTGTATTCAACAGCATGGATTCCGACTGCAAGGACGCCATGAACGGCATGGATGATTCCGGAACGAGCGATTGCTATAAGATTCCCGCTGATGCCAAGTCCGAATATGCTTTCGGCATCACAGAAAAAAGTGTGAGCGTAAAACTGGCAGGCTGTTCTTTCCCAGAAGTAGCGCGGATCTGTAATTATGTGGAAGTGCCCAAAGAGAAACTGAAATCTGTGGTACGGAAAGATGGAGTATTGGCTGAGGCTGTGCAATGATTATTATTTGCCGAGGCTAAACTAGATTCAACCCGTCATTAACGGCTTCGCTCTATAAGCTTATCCCTGATAAGCAGACATGCTCAGCTGTATTCTTCTGGCAATGCTGTCAATGGCCATCAGGAGGGAATTGCAAAGGTCTGATTTATTGGAAAAGTTAGCGGAGTGGAGGTTTGACACACGCCCGTCTTCAATGAAGCCCCAGGCTCTTCCCCATTTGTCGCGATGCTCGGTGTCGTAAACTCCGAAGGCATAGCCCTGATTTTTACGGATCAGGGAGAAGCAGGGAATATCCGTGTATCCATCGCCGACAAAGATCATACGGTCAAGCGTGATGCGAAGCTTTTTTTCATCGACCTTTTTATTGACGTCGAATGGCTTGCCTCTGTATTTTTTGCCGGTCAGGCCTTTGGATATGTGAAACAGATACCGGGTCTTATCGGTAAAGCTTACGATCTTTTTAGGAAAGGAGATCGTTCCCTTTTTGTCGTAGCTGAAATCGGATGCCCAGATGTCGGTGAAGTTCTTCGCGATTTTTGTCTGCCTTAAAAGATCACCGAGTCCGCTGCTGATCAGATAAAATTCAAGCTCTATTTCCGGATATTTCTTGGCTGCGTAATCTTTCAGGCGGGTAAAAATCGTATTGACGCCTTTGTTGAAATCCAGGTTACGTCCGTAGTTTTCAATGGCCTCTTTCGTAATTGTTTCGATCCTTCCCGAATTTGATTCTTCGATCATCATATACAGATAGGCTGGAACAGGATCCCAATCTTCTTCAAGCAGTTTCTGTACTTTCTTCTGCCAGAATTCATGCACATTCACCCCCATGCTCTCCAGAAAGCTGGAAGTGCTGTCGGGCGCCAGGGTATCGTCAAAATCAAAAACCAGCGCGATCTTATTCATGTACGTGTGATTCCTTAATAGAATTAGCCTCCATAAAAATTTTCTTGATAACAGGATGCTTGTGACGAATTGCTTCCTCCATCCTGTCGATAGCACTTTCCACCTGTTCGGTAGACATGCCTTTTTTGAAACGTATGTCGAGAATGAGCAGGACATCGTCCGGACTCATATGCATCGTCAGAGGCTCTCTGATAAGTTCTACGGCTGCATCGTGGGTAACGATTTCGCTGATGCTCTCTACGAGAGGCAATTCAGCAGCTTCTCCCACCAACAGGCTTTTGCTCTGACGCAGCAGCAGAACAGCTACACCTCCC
The DNA here is from genome assembly GCA_045805025.1 of Cytophagaceae bacterium. GTDB lineage: Bacteria > Bacteroidota > Bacteroidia > Cytophagales > Cytophagaceae > DATMOV01. Next base: position 9,375 of record JBJMLY010000032.1, read on the forward strand.
AGCATCAGGCCGATAAGAATGGAAGCGATACCGTCTAAGTAAATGTTGTGCAAGTAGTGCCCAAGAAAAACACCGAGAAAGGCGATGAGAATACCGATCATATCAGCCGCATTTTCATACATGACCGCATACACGGAAGGGTCTTTACTTTGAAGGATCGCTTTCCAGAAGCTTTTGTCTCCTTTATGCGCTTTTAGCTCGCGAAGAATAATAATCGTGGAAATCCCTTCAAAAATAAAGGAGCATAAAAGTACGATATAATCCCAGAACGGATCTTCCAGCTCATCGGGGGCCATGCAATGCGTGATTCCTTCGTAAACAGACATTCCTCCACCAATGGCAAAGATGAGAACACCGACAATAAGTGTCCAGAAATAAAGCTCCTTGCCGTGTCCAAATGGATGCTGACGGTCCGGAAGCTTTTTGCTTTGCTGTATGCCGTATAAAAGAAGGACGGCATTTCCTGTATCAATGATCGAGTGTATGCCTTCTGAAATCATCGCTGAGCTGCCGGTAACTGCTGCTGCAATGAATTTGATAACCGCTATGGCAAGATTTGCGAGAAGGGCGCCGTATAATCCAATTTTCGAACCTGAGGTCGACATTTAATCAATTTTATATCGTTAAGATACAAGGAATAATTAAATGACAAAAGAGGAAATAGTTATTTAGACCCGGATAAGCTATTTTTTTGCAAGGATGTCCTTAAGCGCTTCTTCCAGGACAGGGAATCTGAATGGGAACTGGCGCTCTTCGAGCACTTTTGAAACCACCCTTCGTCCTGTCAGCACCAGCTCTGCTTCTGTTCCTATAAATAAGGCACCCATTCTCACGAATACAGAAGGAGTTGGCAATCCAAAAGGCATTCCCAGCACAGTCCTCAAGGACTTCATGAAGTTACTATTGGTAACAGGGTTCGGACTGGCGCAATGAAGAACGCCTGCGAGGCTCTCTTCCCCGATCAGCCATTCGATCATATTGACAAAATCTTCCTCATGAATCCAGGTCAGGTATTGATTGCCGTTTCCGATCTTTCCTCCTGCTCCCAACTTTACCATATTCATAAATGGTTTCAACACGCCCTTATCCAGCTGCAGCACCATTCCGATCCGTAGAAAAATTTTTCTGGTAGCGGGCGTTACCGCCTCGTTAAATTCTTTCTCCCAAGCCTTGCAGACTTCCACAGAAAAACCTTGTCCGATGGATGAGCCTTCCGTTTTAACTATGTCACCTCCATTGCCAAATATTGCTGCTGATCCGGCATTGATCCAGACTTTGGGAGGAATTTTGCAATCCCTGATCGCATCCCCGATTATTTTTGTAGAATCGACTCGGGATGAAATAATTTCTTTTTTATTCTTCTCCGTATAACGGCAATTCACCGACTTCCCTGTAAGATTGATTACGGCATTGGCCCCTTCCAGCTCCATCGTCCAGGCACCTTTTGATTTACCATCCCAGAAAACGTAGCTGATATTTTTATCCTGAAATGCCTTGCCTCGGGTTAAGACGATCAGGTCAGTTTCCGTAGCATAATATTTTCTGATCATAGAGGATCCAAGACTCCCTGATCCGCCAGCGATGACTATTTTGTTTTTCATAAGTGTTGTTAATTAAAAGTGATTATTCCTGATAAAAGGATGATGATGAACCAGCCTGCTGACCAGGCCTTTGATAAGCCTAAGAACCTGAGCCTGTGTATATGAAGGTAGGTCATAAAGAAGAGGCTAAGGATAAAATTTACCAGTAGTGGCCACTTCATAAAATCCGAAAGATTATAGAGAATGACCGAAGGCAGCATACACAATGTTCCCACAAAAAGAATACTAACGAGATGCCCGATGTAATCCAATGCATTCTGTTTTATTAAGAACAAAGACATCAGGCCCAGCAGGAAGGGGGCGCCCCATAAGATGAGCCATATTGGCTGCTGCCCAGTCTGCAGATAAGATACCGAGGCAACAAGCGTCAGGCTAAGCAAGGCGCTGAATAGAATCATAAAGGCGATATAGGCGATTCTGAAAGTTCTCTTTTTATCCGGATAGCAATCGCATTCGATAAAACTCTTCGGTGTTGCGATCATATAGCGGTTATAAGCCAGCACACGGTAGAGAAAATAAAAGATCCTGAAGATGATTCTGTTTCCGAAGAGAAGACTCAGAAATCTGGACTCCGAAGAAAATATATAGTAGATGCCTTCCGGACCATACAGTGTTGCATCCATGCCAAGATCAATCAGAGCCATTTCATTTCTGAATCGGGCGGCATCGACTTTAACCTTCTGTACAGGATCCAGCTCTTTATAAGCCACAATTCTTGCGGAGGGAATCGAAGTAACCGCAAGGATTGCTTCCTTCAAAAAGGAGCACACCTTGCAGTTGCTGTCATAGATGATGAGTTTATTATCCAAGCTTTTCATGGCGGTATTGGAATTGTCTAGCTTCCTGTGCTCTTTTTCTAAGCTTAAAGAATACAAACAGGTTAAAAAAGTGCATGCCTCCCAGCAGCAGTATGATCACACCCAGCTTATAACTCAGTCTTTCTATGACCACCTGATAATTCAGAATATCCAGATTCTCTTTTAGGGCAAGGCTGGCATAACCGATATTGATCAGATAGAACCCGACAAGCAGAAGCTTATTAACGGAGTCGGCAAGAGGTTCATTCCCTGCAAAGATATCCACCAAAAAAATCCGTCCGTTTTTAAAGAGTACATTGGCGACCAGAATCGTCAGCGTGATACTGACGAATAAATAAACGAGATAGGTAAGTATAACATAGTTCATAAGTATATATAGTTAAGTGAAATATTTATTTTCAGAACTTTCAATATTTTTTGAAATTTTATAATAAAAAATTTACTTGAATAACTTCATCAAAGAACCAAAGAACCAGGACTGTTCTGCTTTAATCATGGTATCAATGGTTTTATCAGCATAACCAGCCAGCTTTTTAATTTCTCCAACTACTTCTGTAAACTCTTTTATATCTTTGTCTTTCTTATCCCCTTCCACCTTCCCGACTTCATTGAGTACTTTCAGTATGGGCTCCAGCTCGCGCTTCTTTCTTTCTTTAGCCACCTGACGGGTCACCTGCCACATGTCCTTCTCGGCAGAAAAATATTCTTTCCTTTCTCCTGTCTTATGAATTTTATGTACCAGCCCCCAGTCGATCAGATCCCGGATATTCATATTGGCATTACCCCTTGAAATCTGAAGCTCTTCCATAATCTCATCGGCGCTCAATGGATCGGGTGAAACCAGCAAGAGGGCATGCACCTGGCCCATGGTTTTGTTGATCCCCCATTTGGAGCCTAATGTTCCCCAAGCCTGTATAAACTGCCTTTTCGCTTCGTCAAGTTTCATAGCTCAAACTTACCTCCTATTTTATAACTTTCAAAATATATTGAAAGTTTTATATGTATTGTAACGTACATAATTAAAAAAGGTTAGAACTATATCAATTATTCTCCACTGTCATTCAGCCGAACCTTTTCGGAGGCTGGCAGAAAATTATAATTTTAATAGAATGAACTGAGGACACAACTTGACTGGGGCCGGATTTTAACGAGGTTTAAGTGGACAGTACGATGCGGTAACATTGTACTAAAACTTTTTAGTATATTAAGTGATAATGCCAAACTAATCCAACATGAAAAATCTCTTCCTTTTCTATTTACTTTTCTTCTTCCTGAATAACAGTCATGCGCAGAACCTAACTCCGGCTTTTGTTATTCAAAGAGAGGTTGATCCTCTCACCGATGCCCGCGTCGCTTTCAGCGCGGATGGGCAATTTCTGGGCTATGGAACTTTAAGGGGAGAACTTGTGATTTTTTCTCTGGCCAGCAAGCAAACGGTCTGGTCGATCAAAGCCTTTGAGAAGAGTGTGCTGGCAATTGCTTTCAGTCCGGATGGAAGCAAAGTAATTGCAGGCGATCAGTCGGGAATGGTTAAAATCTTTAACCTTTCCACATCAGCAGAAATTAAAAGCATTTCGGCGCATAAACATGCCGTAATGGCTATCTCCTGGAACCCTGATGGCTATACATTTCTAACCGGCAGCAGGGACAATACCATAAAGGTATGGGACGCCTCGACCTATAATTCTGTGCTCGACATCAAAGATATTACAGGGAATGTAAGAATGATCGAGTTCAGTCCTAACGGAAGGAATATCATAGCCGTGACTTCAGCACTCAGCAAAGGCATTCGCTATTTTGATATGCAGAATGGAAATGAAGTCAACACGATCAATGCCCCCAATACGCTGTCTGTGACCATAAGCCCTGATGAAACCATTATGGCCACGGCCAACCTTGATAAAAATATTTTCTTGTGGGATCCAGCTAACGGCAGCAGCCTCGGAAAAATGTCAGGCCACACCAAATTTCTTTATGATGTAGACTTTAGTCCGGGTGGGCAACTATTAATTTCAGGCAGCAATGACAAAACCATAAAAATATGGGACATAAAATCGCGGGTTGCGCTCTATAGCTTTACCGCTCACAAAAGTGATCTGGTAGACATCGAGTATAGTCCGGACGGAAAGTATATCGCCTCCACTTCCTGGGATAACACATTAAAGATATGGGGACTTGCCGGACTGAATCTTCCGGAGGAAGTTCTGTATAAACATGAGGGAGGAACACAACCTTTGCCTCTTCCCCAAACTGAAAAAGAAGTGCTGGACAATACCGTTCAGAACTTACAGTTTGAACGAGGAAAAAGCGTGATTACGCCGGCATCCTTTTCCGCCCTGGATAAGCTTTATGACTTGCTTAAAAACAGAAAAACTTACAGACTGATCATCTCAGGACACACCGATAATCAGGGGGATCCGCGGCTGGACTATCAGCTCAGCATTGACAGAGCCAACGCGGTAAAAAACTACCTCGTTTCAAAGGGCATTAAAAAAGATAAAATAGTAGCAGTAGGCTACGGCGGCACAAAACCCATCGCCGATAACAGAACGGAAGAAGGCAGGAGTAAGAACAGAAGGGTGGAATTTAGTATTACGGAGATGAAAAAATAGACCTTGATTCGTGGGATAAAGAATATGGAAGATCACATCTAGAAAGATCACACCTATTATTACTCATCCTCCATTTCCCCCTATGTCATTCAGGAGGAACCTCGTCTAACTCTGGCAGAAATTTATAATTTTACGGCAGCTATGAGAGACCACATTTACTTTGTTTACATCACAACCAATCCGAGGAAAACAGTTCTTTACACCGGCGTCACGAATGACCTAGCAAGAAGAACGCAGGAGCATTTTGAGAACCGCGGCAAGAAAGAAACTTTTGCAGGAAAGTTCTTCTGCTATAAACTTATCTGGTTTGAAACTTTTGAAGATATAAATGAAGCGATTGCAAGGGAAAAACAAATCAAAGATCTCAGCAGAGAAAAGAAGGAGGCATTAATCGCTGAATTGAATCCTAAATGGAATGTATTGAGGATTTAGCTTGTCTCTGCCAAATTTTAACGAGGTTCCTCCTGAATGACAAAAAAAGAAGAGAGGGTATACAAACTAACCTCTCTTCTCTACAAGCAGAGATTAACAAGCCTACTTTGACTTCGTCAATCCTTGCTCAACCTCCGCAATAATATCATCAATATGTTCCAGTCCCACGGAAATTCTGATCAGGCCGGGCATGATGCCTACAGATGCTCTGTCTTCGTCTGTCAATTTGGAATGCGTTGTCGATGCCGGATGTGTGATGATGGTACGTGAGTCGCCCAGGTTGGCGGTATGAGAAGCCATATCGGCGGCATTCAGGAATTTTCTTCCGCGTTCGATACCCCCCTTGACAATAAAGGTTACGATGCCTCCGCCTCCCGACATCTGCTTTTTAGCCAGCGCATATTGAGGATGACTCGGCAGGAATGGATACTTCACCGATTCTATATCAGGATGCTTCTCCAGGTACTGAGCCAATTTAAGCGCGCTCTCGCAATGCCTGTCCATACGCACAGCCAGGGTCTCCAGACTCTTGGAAAAAATCCAGGCGTTAAAAGGCGATAATGCCGGGCCGGTATGACGGCTGAAAAAACGAACTTCTTTGATCAGCTCTTTACTTCCCACAATAATCCCTCCGATCGCACGTCCTTGTCCGTCTATAAATTTGGTCGCCGAATGCGTCACCAGATGCGCACCGTATTTAATCGGCTGCTGCAGGTAGGGAGTGGCGAAGCAATTATCAACGTTCAGCAGAATGTTGTGCTTTTTGCAAAGCTTGCCCAGCCATTCCAGGTCGATCAGGTCAAGAGCCGGATTAGAAGGTGTCTCCACCATCACCATCTTCGTATTCTTTTGGATCAGACCTTCCCAGGTTTCGGGCTTCTGAATATCGGCATAGGAATGAGTAATTCCCCAGCGTGGAAAAATCTGATTTAAAATCTGTATGGTCGATCCGAAAACGGACTTACATACCAGCACATGATCGCCGGAAGATAAAAATGCTGCCATGCTCGTGAATACGGCAGACATGCCCGAAGCGGTCGCGAAACCATCTTCTGCACCTTCCATGGCACAGATCTTCTCAATAAATTCGGATGTGTTAGGGTTGGAGAACCGGGTATAAATATTTCCGGGAATCTCATCGGCAAACATCGCTCTTGCCTGCTCCGCGTCTTCGAATACGAAGCTGGAGGTCATATAGATCGGTACGGAATGCTCTCTGTTTTGAGTCCTCTCGCTTTGTATGCGTACCTGTTCTGTTTGTGCGTTCTTTTTCTTTTTCATTTTACACCTCCCCAATCCGTCTTTCGGCGGATATCCCCTCCTGAAGGAGAGGATTTTTTGCTTCTTATTTTATTTACCTATTTATTTTTTGCCTACTGCCAATTGTCAACTGTCAACTTATTTTGCCTATTACCAAGTTTATTTCTCAATCGTCACCGAAGAAGTGATCTTCGCAGTGCTCTCAAGGGTTTTGGCGACCGAACAATATTTGTCCAGGGAAAGGGCTACGGCTCTTTCGGCTTTGCCTTTATCTATATCTCCCTTAAAAAAGAAATTGATCTGAATGGTCTTAAAAAGTGATGGAATCGCGTTCGCTTCCCTTTCCGCATCAATTGTAATCCTGAAATCCTCGACCTTGATCTTCTGCTTTTCCAGGATCTGGATAATATCAATGCCGCTGCAGCCGCCAAGGGCCATAATCAGCATTTCCATGGGGCGTGGACCTTTATTCAACCCGCCAATGGCTGGAGAGGCATCCATCTGAACTATGTTTCCGCTTTCATTGTTGGCTTCAAAATGAAAAGCGCCTTCTTTTTTCTTGATTTCTATGATCATAGGGGACAAAAATAAGTGAATTATCGGAAGGGTTTTAATCCCTGCCTAAAAAATCAATAATATTTTGAATAATGTATAAATAACCGAATAAAATTCTGACAAGTTCATACTCTTGAATACAGGCCGAAATTTTATTCTGAAAATTGCACCAAATGCTAATAAATGAGTATATTTGAAGTATGTCTAATCAAATTATCAATACACAGACTCCAAAGACAGCATGTTGCTGTTGCTACATCCACTTAACACGGTAAGAGCTGTATATTATATTTTAGAGTGAATTCATTAAAACAGATATATGAGCCTTTCCGGAACGAAAGGCTTTTTTTATACTAACAAACAAAGAAGAATGAGCATAGATCAAAAGAAAACCGAACTGGAATTGTCAGACAAGATCTCTTCAGAAGCTAAAGAGGATATCGTAGAGCTGCAGACCAAGATCAAAGCATTCCGCAATCTTCAGATGGACGAGGAGAAATTCAGATCCTTCCGTCTTACCCGCGGTGTATACGGCCAGCGCCAGGAAGGCGTTCAAATGGTACGTATCAAGTTGCCTTTCGGAAAAATCAATCCGGACCAGCTGGTAAGAATCGCGGATGTATCGGATGAATACGCACATCACAACCTTCACCTGACCACCCGTCAGGATGTTCAGATCCATTACGTGCAGCTGGAGAATACGCCTAAAGTATGGGCCAGACTGGAAGAAGTGGATGTAACCACCCGCGAAGCCTGCGGTAATGCGGTCAGAAATGTAACCGCTTCCGATGCGGCGGGCATCGATCCTCAGGAGCCTTTCGATGTTTCTCCTTATGCGTACGAGCATTTCAGATTCTTTCTGAGAAACCCGATCTGCCAGGATATGGGCAGAAAATTCAAGATCTCTTTCTCTTCCAGCGATGCCGATACCGGCTTTGGCTTTATGCACGACCTGGGTTTTATCCCCAAAGTAAAAACAGAAAACGGAAAAGAGATCAGAGGATTTAAAGTATATGTAGCAGGCGGACTGGGAGCACAGGCCATCATGGCGCATGTGGCCTATGAATTTCTTGCGGAAGATCAGATCATTCCTTTCACTGAAGCGGTAATCAGGGTATTCGACCGTTTCGGCGAACGTACCAAGAGAAATAAAGCCAGACTTAAATACCTGGTTCAGGCCATCGGCATCGAAGAATTCATGAAACGCACCGAAGCCGAAAGAAAAGCGCTGAAGGTAAAGTCATACACCATCAACAGAAATATTCTTCCTGAAAGCAAACCGGGCGCCGACCAGAACCACAA
>JBJMLY010000033.1:0-2416 GCA_045805025.1 Cytophagaceae bacterium
ATGCCAATATCTCAGTAATGCTCAAAGACGCGAAGGAATACGGAAAGAAAGTGGAGATCAAGAATATGAACTCCATCAAGAATGTGCAGAGAGCGATCGAGCATGAAATCGAAAGACAGATCGGCGAGATTGAAAAAGGGAACGTGATCATTTCAGAGACCCGGCAGTTTGACGCGAATACGGGTCTGACCCACGGCATGCGAACCAAGGAAGAACTGAACGATTACCGCTATTTCCCGGAGCCGGATCTTCAGCCTCTGAGCATTTCGGAAGAGTGGCTGAACGGAATTAAATCTTCTATGCCCAGCCTTCCGCAGGATCTTTACAACCGCTTCGTCAAAGAATTTGGCCTTCCTGAGTATGATTCGTTGGTACTGACTGATTCCAAAGAAATCGCGCTGTTCTTTGAAGCGCTTTGCAAAGAAACGAAGAACTATAAGGCGGCATCCAACTGGGTGATGGGACCGGTGAAATCTTACCTGAACGAGCTTACCCTTCATATCAGCAAATTCCCCGTAAGCACGAAGCAGCTGGCTGACCTGATCAGTCTGATCGATTCGGGTAAAGTTAGCTTTGCAACAGCTTCTCAGAAGATCTATCCTGAAATGCTGAACGGCAGCAAAGACAGTGCGTTGAAAATTGCGGAGAAGATGAACCTGATCCAGGACAGCAGTGCCGATTCACTTCAGCCCATGGTGGACGAAGTTCTGGCAAAAAATCCTGGGAAAGTTGCCGAATACAAAGCAGGCAAGAAAGGCTTGCTGGGTATGTTCATGGGCGATGTGATGAAACTGAGTCAGGGCAAAGCCGATCCTAAGCTGGCTACCGAACTTCTTAAAAAAGCGCTTGATGTCTGATTTCAAATCAATCGCTTATATAACGATCCTTTTCTTTGCGGCCGCTTGCAGCAAGGTAAGTACCGATTCCGGTGCTTTGGCGGAGGATACGGTCATCGCAACGCCCGCGCCTCAGTCGGGCCTTAAAGTCGGCATGCAGGCTCCTGATTTTACCTTGCCCGATCCGCAAAGCAGAGCAATTACGATGAGCTCTTTTAGAGGCAAATATGTGCTTCTCGATTTCTGGGCCTCCTGGTGCGGTCCCTGCAGACAGGAAAATAAGCACACAGTCCAGGTTTATAAAAAATACAAAGGTAAAGGATTTGAGATTCTTGGTATTTCTCTTGACAAGCAGGCTCAGGCATGGCAATATGCCATCCAGAAAGATGGGCTCACCTGGCCTCAGGTTTCAGACCTGAAAGAATGGAACTCCGAAGTTGGCCTTCAATACGATATCCAGCAGCTGCCTACTACTTATTTACTGGACAAAAATGGCTATATCATTGCCGTGGACCTGAGAGGAGAAGATCTGGATAAAGAGCTGGAGAAAATTTTCGCGGGTCTATAATTCCTTTAATTATTTTCTAATGAGAACTTACATTGTAATCGTTACCTTATTTTTTACATATTCTTTATCTTTTTCTCAGGGAAAGAAAATAATTTATTTTGATGAAGACTGGGATGAGACTACGAAAGATTCGGCTTATTACTATCGTGAAGCTTATTACGATGAATATAATAATCCTTTAGGAACAGTGATCGATTATTATATTTCAGGTAAAGTGCAGATGGAAGTTACATGTACTAATCGTGGCGTCAAAGTAGGCGACTGCATATGGTATTATGAAAATGGAAACAAAAAAGAGTTTGGTAATTACAGCTACTATAATAACGGACGGTATTCCATTATAAGTGCCTGGAATAAAGAGGGAGACAAAATAATAAATAGTGGCACCGGTATAATGAAATCCTATTATTCCAATAATAATTTAAAATTTGAGGGCGAGTATTCGAATTCTAATCGAGTAGGAGACTGGAAATTCTACTATAGAAATGGACAATTAGCGGAAGAGGGATATTATGACGGAGGAATTTTTCATATTGATAATTCTTGGGATGAAAAAGGTGTCCTCCAAATTGTGGAAGGAAATGGAGAATATGTACGTCGATATAAAAATGGGCAGATAAAGTGTATGGGAAAGTGTGAAGAAGGAGTAAGACAAGGAGAATGTAAATGGTGGTTTAAGAATGGTCAGATTAAAGAAAAATTAACTTATCTGAATGGTTTGGCGTCGGGAGAATTCCTCTCGTGGTTTTCATTTGGGAAACCCTATTGTAAGGGAAAATACAAAGATGGCAAGAAAAATGGAGAGTGGATTTGGTATAGAGAAGACGGAAGTGAGTTGCCCGTGGAATATTACGATAGAGGAAAGTATACCGACCAACGAATAACAGACTGATACAATATTTATTTCTGAATCAAAGCCCCGCTTCCTTTCTGGCTGCTGATCTGAACTGCCGAAGGGGTTCCAGAATAATAAACATTCGCCGGCCCCTCTAAGTCCACCCTTATTGAGCTG
>JBJMLY010000034.1:0-5715 GCA_045805025.1 Cytophagaceae bacterium
ACACAGCTCGCCTATGCTGAGCATTCCGGCAAGGTTAAACACGCCTGGCCCAACGGTCTGTTGAATATGTTCGGTCAGCTCTTTTTCAGCTTCAGTCCCGGTCAGTAGTATCTGCATATCCTCATCTTCAAGAATTGTTTTCGCTGCTTCGGCAAATAACTCAACCGGATACTGGCGCTTGGCCTCGCTTACGCCGGGATGTATGATCACCCACTTTTTATCAGGATCAATTCCCGTCTTCAGTAATCTGTTCATGGTATCCAATATGGTATTTTCGGGCACTGATAAAGATAAAGAATCGTCGTGCGCCTCCATTCCCAGGAACTTTACCAGGTCCATCTGGCGTGTAACTTCATGCTTGATTTCATAAACAGGTTCTTCGTCCGGTATCCAGTGTGTGATTAATCCATAAGGATTTTCTCTGCAATAGCCGGCCACCCTTGGTATTCCAGCCAGGTAACAAAGCATAGCTGCCGGCAGGGGATTCTGACTATACACGGTAAAAATGACTGCAGCATCGAAGTTCCTTTGCTTCAGCTGCTCTACCAGATTATGCGCGAAATGCCGGGCAGCAGGATCAGGATTTTTCTCCCAGGGAGTATCGAAAACAATAATATCGTCGATCTCTCTGACATAGCGGGCTATAGTACTTCCGGCTCTGGAAGACAGAAGAGTGATTCTTCTTCCAGGCATCTGCTCTTTCAATGCCCGTATGGCCGGTGTTGTCATAAGCACATCACCCAGGTTGTCAAGCCTGATACAAAGAATGTTTTTCAGGTTATTCCATCCCGCTTGCTTTAGCATAGTATTTCTGTTTAGTAGTTTTAAGACGTCCGGAAATCGAACTTCTGATTTTTCTGATTACAGCACTGGTGGAAGTTTTAATTGAAATCGGTATAATTCTGACTTCACCTCCATACGCTTTTACCGCCTCCGCTTCCTGAATCGTTTGAATAGTATAGTTACCTCCTTTGACAAAAACATCCGGTCTGAGCATTTTTACAAGTCCGGTTGAATTATCATCATCGAAAGAGATCAGGTAATTGACGCTGTCAAGAGCAGTGAGCACAGTGATTCTGTCGGACAAGGAATTAACGGGACGGTCATCCCCTTTTATTTTCCGGATGCTTTCGTCACTATTCAAAGCCACCACGAGTATATCGCCCAGCTTCCTTGCTTCATGAAGCAGATTAATATGTCCGGCATGGAGAATATCAAAACATCCGTTTGTAAAAATGATTCTCTTTCCTTCCTTCCTAAGCATTTCCAATTTTTCATTAAGGATACGTGCATCGATCAGAAATTTCGCCGATTCGCCTAATGATTCCTTCAGATTTTCCGAAGAGCAGGTTACCGTTCCTTCTTTCCTGATCACAATGGCGGCGGCACCGGCCGCGATATCGGCCGCTTCAGAAGGAGAAGCGCCGGCGCAGAATGCCAATGCCAGGGCGCTGATGAATGTATCGCCTGCCCCTATAGCATTTCTGTGATCCTGGGGAGTTGAAAAGATCCGGTATGGTTTTTTTCTTTTCTCAAACAACAGAATCCCATCGGCATCGATCGTGGCAGCCACGTTGGAAGCTCCGGTGATTTCCATCAGCTTCCTTCCCTGCTCCATAATCTGTATTACCCGTTCGTTTCCATGCAGTCTGGGCAGATTGAGCAGCCTGATGGCTTCTTCGTAATTTGGCTTTACGGCCGTAGGAGCAAGATCCTTAAACCGGTGTAATTCTTTCGAGTCAATGACCAATGGTTTTGGATTTTTAACGCGCAGCTCTTTCAGCGTACGGATCATTGAATCGGTGATGATCCCATAACTGTAGTCCGAAATCACCACTGCATCCACCGATTTATAAAGTCGCTTCAGATTTTTGATCAATTCCTCCTCGATGAGAGCAGTGACTGTATCGGTATTCCCCTCATCAATTCTGAGGACAATACTGGAAGATGCAGTCACTCTTTTCTTGGCAAGCGTTTTCCTTTTCCGGTCACGCACAATGTATTCCGTATTCACGCCCGCTTTTCTCAAAACATCCAGGAGGGCTTTCCCGCTTTCATCCTTACCCAGCGCCGAAAGAAACCATGTTTCGGCACCGAGGGCAGCTACGTTAATAGCCGCATTAGCCGCCCCTCCGCAATCATGCTCATGCGTCTCGACATCAATAATCGGCACAGGCGCTTCCCTGCACAGCCTGTCGGTATTTCCTTTGATATATGTATCAAGTATCGCATCACCGATTACCAGTACTTTATACTCTTTAAATTTATTGATCAGATTCTTCAATTGCTCTTTCATACATACCTCCTATACTCCATTTCCTTCCTCATCTTCTCATGATCAAGTATCCTATCCGCCGCCTCGCTCATCGACTTTACTTTATAGAAAGGGGTTCGGACACTATTTACAATCCATTCCGTTTCGTTTCCATTATCGATCAGAATAGTACGGCATGCGGCACGGTTTCCTGCTTCCACATCGTGGAGAATGTCGCCGATCATCCATGATTCGGCAAGAGTAATTCTCAGTTCGGCGGCGGCCATGAACAGCATACCCGGCTTAGGCTTTCTGCACTCACAGTCAACCGTAAATTCAGGCACCACCCCATTATAGTGATGAGGGCAATAATACAGTCCGTCCAGCCGAATACCGTATTTTCTGAATTTTTCAAGTAAGGCGTCGTTGGATTGCCAGAGATCCTTTTCCCTGAAATATCCGTGCGCCACTCCTGCCTGGTTGGTGACCAGAATAAGCCTGAAGCCATGCTCTTTAAGACGACGCAAGGCATCGGGCACATCCAGATAAATTTTTATCCGGGCCGGGTCTATGTTGTATGGGACATTCTCAACCAATGTCCCATCCTTATCCAGAAATACCGCTTTGTTCATCATTAGGGCCATGAAGTTTCTCTCATCGGAATTACCATGATTTCCGGGATTACCGTAGCGTCGGGCTGGGAAAGGATATACTTTACCGTATCCGCTACATTTTTAGGATCCTGGAGAAGGCCAGGGTCCACATCGGGAAATCTTTCCAGAATGAATGGAGTCTGCATTCCTCCTGCCACAAGGGCCGTTACTTTTATATTATTCTTCCTGGCCTCCACATGCAGGGCATGACTGAAGCCAAGGAGTCCCCATTTGCTGGCATGATAAACGGACGCATTGGCCCAGGCGCGTTTAGCCGCCGTGGAAGTAATATTGACAATATGGCCTTTCCCGTTATTGCTCAGATGGCGGTAAGCGGACTTTGAGACATTAAAGGGTCCGGTAAGATTCACCTGGATGACACGGTTCCATTCGTCATGACTGAGCTCTTCAATGGGTTTGGTATAGTCGATACCGGCATTGTTGATCACCACGTCCAGCTTTCCGTGATCGTCCACGATATTCTGTATGATCGTTTCCACATTTTCCGGACTGCTGACATCCATGATATAGCTATATGCTTTTCCTCCGGCATCCCTGATTTCGCCGACTACTTTTTCAATGCCATGCGGCTTGATGTCGACCGGGATTACTGTGGCTCCATCTGCAGCCAGTGTTTTGCTGATTGCTGCTCCAAGGCCCTGGCCACCGCCTGTAATTAATACTATTTTATCCTTTACACCATTCATACTTCCTCCTTCTGTTTATAGTAACTATTTAAGTTCCGGCATTTTTTTGTTTCTGATTCTTAATGAATCCATAATCCTGAAGAATACCATCTGTATTTTTCTGGTAAGATCTTTTTTGTCTTTTTTAACCTGCGAATACAGTTCGGCAATCTGCCAGGTAACCGTATCCCATCTGAAATATTTGTTCACGTGTTCAAGCGCATTGGCGCTAAGCTCCTGTAAAACTTCTCTGCTGCATAATGCGGAGAGAATCCTCTGTCCCAGAATTTCAGGTTCTTTTGGCGGAACAAGAAATCCTGTTTTGCCATGAAGTACACTATACTTTATACCACCTACATTAGCACCAATTACGGGTGTACCGCAAGCCATGGCTTCGAGTGGGGTAATTCCGAATGGCTCATACCAGGGAGTGCTGACAAAAACATCGGCTGCGTTGTAGTAATCAATAAGCTGCTGACGGTTTTTTCTTCCGGCAAAAATGACCTTGTCGGCGATCTTTTCTGCTCCCGCTATTTCCTTAAGCCTTCCGATTTCCGGCGTCTTAACCGGATCAGGTTCATCGGATTCTCCTCCGACAATCAGCAGCTTTAGGGGGATTGATTTTATTTTTAGCAAAGATGCTATGCTCCGGATAACATTGTCCACTCCTTTTCTCGGAACCATTCTGCCCAGCTGAAGCACAATTTTTTCATCAGGATTCAGACCCAGTTTTATTTTAGCTTCACGCTTGTCCGCCGGATGAAATTCCATCTAGGGGGATTAAAACCATAGGGAACAATATAAATAGTGCGATTTTTGCACAAAGCCTTTCAATATTAGCATGTTATGAGCATTTTATAAATTGTGCGGAAAAAACGAAACGTACAATTAAGGGTAATTCTGAGTCCATTTTGACCGGGCTTTAAGTAAAGAAATGTTAACTTAGTACTATTCCAACCTGATTACGCCCACCACAATAGCGATTTTTCTGATGGATGCGGTCGGCATCTGAAAAGGTGGATACCTCTCAGTATTATCACTCCTGCACTCCACAAAGTCCTTGTTTTCAGTAGGGTAAAGCCGCTTTACCAGCGCTCCCTGATCGGTGTCTAAAACATACACTTTCCCCCATTGAAAGAAGTTTAAGTCCTTTACAGTTTTACAGGCCAATAAGTCTCCGCTATTGTACTTTGGAAGCATTGAGGAACCCTTAGCCTGTATAATAAATGTAACTCCCAATTCAGTAAATTCAGGCACTATATATCGCTTAAGTATCTCATTTTCAAATATTTGAATATCTCCATTACCCATGCCCGCCATTGCCTCCACTGGTATCAATGGAATACCCTCTTTTGACCCGATTAGGTGTGCATTTAGGTGTGCATTTAGGTGTGCATCTGACTGTTTTTTATAATCAGCACTTTCCTCCATTAGGTGTGCATTCGCAAGATCCCTTGATATTAAATCAGTCAAATCAATTCCAAAATACTCAGCAATGACAATTATCTTATCAATTTCTGGTTCAGAATTGCCGCTTTCATAACTGGCTAAGGTTGATCTATTAAAATCAAGTAAATCAGCTAGTTGTTGCTGTGTAAACTCCTTTTTTTCTCGAAGAAATCTAAGGTTTTGAGCAAAATTGTTCATTATCTTGGAAATTTATTTGTCATTATTCTTGACATTGTTGAGATTCTTAACATATATTTGTCCTGTTAAACGGGACAAAATCGAAGGTACTAAAAATGGGCAGTAAGACAAGTACAATGAGGAAAAAAAGGGACAATCTGGCAAAGGTAGTGGCTGAAATCCACGGCGTTTCTCCCAGCTATGTGGCTAAAATCAGACGTGGTGAGCGTGAAAACGAGGAGATAATGGCCACAATCATGGACTATCTGGAGGGCGAAAGCATCCTTTTGATGAAGCTAAAGCAGCTCGTTCCGCTCGACAAGAAGCGTGAAAAGCGCCCGAAAACTACCCTAAAAGACCTTGAAAAGCGCTCTAAAGGGGGCCAGTTGTCCCTCTAAAATCCACTTTTTTAACTAATAATCAACGGGTTACATAAAAACAGCGCAAGCATTTTTATTCCAAACATGAAGTTAATCGATAACATATTATACCTGGA
>JBJMLY010000035.1:0-2088 GCA_045805025.1 Cytophagaceae bacterium
ATGATGCATTGCTCATCATAATCGAGCTCCTCTTCCTCAAAAATATAGTTGAGTTTGTATTCCGATATGTCGAAGGTGCCTTCGATCACACATTTTTCTTCAGGATTTAAAAGGACTTTGGTATCGGCGCGATTGCCAAGAAGAAGTCCGACCGCTCCCAGCATGATGGATTTCCCTGCTCCGGTTTCGCCGGTGATCATATTCAGGTCCGGACATGGACTCATCTCCAGTTTGCTGATGAGTGCGTAGTTTCTGATGAGTAAATTTTTCAGCATAGTTAATAAGCCGCTACCTGGTCATAAACGATTTCTTCAATCCCGGAAAATTTGAAATAATGCTTTTTGTTCAGCAGATCTTTCAGCTCCAGACCTTCCTGGTCGACCTTCAAAAGTACTCCGTAAAAGGTGGATTGATTCTGAAGTACCAGGTTGATTTTTCGTCCGGCCAGCGAAGCTGCCTTTGCCTTCAATTCCTTCCTGAAGATTCTGATAAGTCTTTTTCCCATAGCATGGATTGGTGCTACAATTTACTAAAATTTAGCTTTGGTTTTGCTATGCTATGCTTACTGGGTAATTGCATTGTATTTCGCGCTGTTCAGTGGGTCGATGACGCGAAGTAATTCCAACGCACTCTGTTTCTGCTCGGGGGTGGCATCCGTAAAGATATTGATCAGCTCGGTGCTTTTGGCGGTAAAAAAACTGCGGATCAATACGGCATAAGGCTTGATGGCATTCACCGCCTTGATCTTGGTAAGCACATTCAGGATCTCTGTTCTGGCTGCCTCGGGCGTGTCCAGGTATTTGTCCATACCCAGGCGATGATAGCTGTACAAGCCTTCGCGGAACGGAATGACCTGCTGGTTGTTGAGGTTTTCTGCCAGCCAGTACCGGTTGTTATTCCCTTCGTTAGGGTCCCAGGCATCCATACCCGGCACCGTCTGTTCGTTGGCAATATTTCCATAGGCAATATTGGCCACGCTTCGGGCTTTTTCCACATAGGCCTGGCCTCCGAGCTTTGAGAAGCTGTCATAATCCAGCGCCAGAATGATGTAAGCATAAAATCCGATCAGGGAGGTCAGGTTCGAATTGTAGGTGTTCTCGTTAAAGTTGACGATCTGCTGCTGACTGTACTGGAAATTAAATTTTTTATCGAAGAAATTCAGGATCTCGGAATCGTAAGAAGTGCCATAAACCGGGCGTGATGACTGGATCTGAGCGGTTGCCACGAAGACACCCTGGCCAGCAACGTCGGTAACGGTAATAAACAGATTACAGCGTATCCTTTCATCCTGTGTGAATACATCATTGGTCCATTTGGTGTTATTCATCAGGTTGGTCATGGCCGTTTTGGCGTCGTTCAGATAGGCTTTATCTGCCGTCGCCAGCTGCACATTGGGAGATACGTCAATGTTGACGGTGCACAGTATCTCTCCCTGAGCGCTGGCTTTCAGGGAAAAAAAGATCATCGATAAAAATATCAGTACGCTACGCATGCAATTTTTCAATCAGGGCTTCTACGATGTCTGCGGCTGCCTCTTTCTTACTTTTTAACTCAAAATCTTTGATCTTATTGTCTTTGCCGATGATGCTGATTTTATTGGTATCATGTCCAAAACCAGCGCCTTTGTCATTCAGGGAGTTTAGAATGATGAAGTCCAGATTTTTGGAAGCCAGCTTTTTCCGGGCATTTTCTACTTCATGTTCTGTTTCCAGCGCGAAGCCAGCCAGAATCTGTCCGCTTTTTTTCAGCTTACCGAGTTCGGAGGCGATATCAACGGTTTTAATCAGGTCGAGGCTGAAAGACGCATCGCTTTTTTTGATCTTCTGCTCTGCCGGATTTTTGGGTGTATAATCAGCGACTGCAGCAGCCAGCACGGTTATTTCAGCGGATGGGAATAGTTTACGGCAGGCTTCATACATTTCTGCTGCTGATCTTATCCGGATGGTTTTTATACCTTCCGGATCTTCCAGTGCCGTAGGGCCGCTTACCAGGGTAACATCGGCTCCGGCCTCTGCGAAGGCTTTCGCTATTTCATAGCCCATTTTTCCGGTAGAGAAATTTCCGACAAAACGTACCGGGTCGATCAGC
>JBJMLY010000036.1:0-3601 GCA_045805025.1 Cytophagaceae bacterium
CATTATGTGCACAAAGCTGTAATTTTTTCTGATTGTATTTCTCCAGCAGCGAAACAAAATCCTGCAGAATCACTTTTTCATCATCACCGGAAAAGGATTTAACCTTAAGCCGTAAAACAGAGCCCTGCTCATAAAAAAAACCCACTGAAATGGCAATAATCTTCCCAAACTCCGCGTAGATGCCGGCACGCTGGTATACCTGTTCAGGACTTTTTTCCCCATCCAGGAAAGACGCTTTCCGATCCCACAGGGGTTTAAGCCTTTCATCGACCTCGTCATAATGCTCCGTCAGGGGCACCGTTTCGATATCCAGAAAGAGGATGTTCTTTAATTTTTTGTCCATAGCTGATTTGAAGTTTTGAATTTTGAATTTTGAATTTTTAGATAAAGATTTTGCCAGTCGCCAACTGTCTACTGCCAACTAGTTATGCAGCACGCCTTTGGTCTTCAATTGAGGAATATAGATCAGGTTTTCTTCGACGATGGAATCGGGTACGAAAATAAATTTCTTGTCGAAAATCTGGCTCTTGATGAAATAGCTTACCCAGTATTCGTTGTAAAGATGAAACACGCCAGGGTCTATTGGCTCGATCAGCACGTGGGTATGAGGATCCAGCCCTTTAATGTGGTGACGAAGCGTAGAGGTCTGCTGCTGCTCTCCTTCCCCGCTGCCATAGCCTTTAGAGCGGATCACCACGTCCATAATCACAAAGTCATTTCTGTTGAGAATATAGACGTTCCATATATCCTGATTCAGCTCATTTTTCTCCCGGGCGATAGCAATGCTCACTCCTTCCACCGGCAAAAACGAAATATCTTTCTTCATATCTGTTTAACAATCTCCATGCCGAAAATTTCCGCCAGATGTTTCAGTAATTTCTCTTCTACCTCCTTCATATCGGGCTTACGGCCAATTTCCAAATTTAGGGAAGTCACCGCTTTATCTGCAATTCCGCATGGAATAATATTGCCGAAATAGGAAAGATCGGTATTCACATTAAAGGCGAAGCCATGCATGGTTACCCAACGGCTGGTTTTCACTCCGAATGCACATATTTTCCTGGCCTTCAAAGGGTTTTCCGCATCAAGCCAGACACCAGTCATACCGGCAATCCTGCCGGCTTCCACGTCATATTCCTTCAGAGTAAGGATTACCGCTTCTTCCATATTGCGCATGTAGCGGTGGATGTCGGTAAAAAAATTATCCAGGTCCAGAATCGGGTAACCCACGATTTGTCCTGGACCATGATAGGTAATGTCCCCTCCTCTGTTGATCTCATAAAAGCTTGCGTGCTTCTCTTCCAGCTGTGCTTCATTTGCCAGCAAATGGTCTTTTGAACCGCTTTTTCCGAGCGTATATACATGAGGATGCTCGCAAAAGAACAGGTAATTATCGGTGGGCGTTTTCTCTGCGCGTTCTCTGTTCGCAATTTTTTCAGCAATAACCTTGTTAAATACGTCGGTTTGATAATCCCAGGCCTGCTTGTAATCGATCAGCCCGAGATGCCGGAAAAATACTTTTTTATTGATGAGCTCATTCATGAATTCTGCCTGCGGCGCCTGCACTTTGATTTTAGCAGCAGCCTCTGTAAAATTACCTAAAATTAAATTAGTCTGAAATGGCAGAGCATAATCTGAGCGGACAACTGGCAGAAGAGAAGGCAGCGGTTTTTTTAAAGGAAAAAGGGTATGAGATCCTGGAACGCAATTACAGATACCGTCGCAGTGAAATAGATATCATCGCAAAAAGAGAAAATATCATTGTCTTTGTGGAGGTCAAATACAGAAGCCGCAACAATTTCGGAGATCCGGAAAGCTCGGTGGATGAAAAAAAGGAAACTCAGGTACTGAACGCAGCTGAGAATTATGTCTTCGACAAAGACTGGCATGGAGAGATCCGCTTCGATATTATTTCCATTTTGCGAAACCAGGCTATTGAACATTTCGAGGACGCTTTCGGCTGAAAGTATAAATCTTCAGGGAAGCTTCCTGTTTTAAAGCACAATCTCTATTAAAAATCTTCAATTTATTTCCGCACCTGCGGAACATGTTCGTAAAAAAATTTCTTTTCCGGAATCGGTAAAAATATGAACCCGTTCTGATATTTTAGAGAAAGTTAAATTCAGCGAACGCTATGAAAAATCTTTATCCACTTACCTTCAGAACCATCTTTAAGGACAAGATCTGGGGAGGCAATAAAATTAAAACCATTCTTGGAAAAGATTTCTCACCCCTGCCCAACTGTGGTGAAACCTGGGAAATATCGGGTGTCAAAGGAAATTTATCTGTAGTGAGGGATGGAGCTCTGGCAGGCAAAGAGCTTCCTGCATTAATCGATGAGTATAAAGAAAAACTGGTGGGCGGAAAAGTATATAAACAATTCGGGAACGAATTTCCCTTGCTGATCAAATTCATCGATGCCAACGACGACCTGTCCATACAGGTGCACCCCGACGACAAGCTGGCAAAAGAACGCCACGACTCTTTCGGAAAAACAGAAATGTGGTACATACTGGAAGCCGACAAAGGCGCGAAACTTAACTCAGGCTTTGCCAGGCAGATCGATGAAAAAACATACCTCCGGCATCTTGAAACAAACACTTTGGATCAGATCCTGAATTTTGAAGAAGTGAAGGCGGGCGATGTTTTCTTCCTGCCTGCTGGCAGAGTGCATTATATCGGCAAGGGCGTTTGCCTGGCGGAGATCCAGCAGACTTCAGACATTACCTATCGGATTTACGACTTCGACCGGGTCGATGACAAAGGTAATAAGCGGGAACTGCATACGGACCAGGCTCTGGCCGCCATTGACTACAAGTACTACAAAGATTACAAAACAAAATACCAGGACAAGAAAAACGAAGCTGTACCTCTGGTAAGCTGTCAATATTTTACGACGAATCTCATGCAGCTGGACAAGCCTATCCAGAGAGATTATTCAGGCATTGATTCTTTTGTGATCTATATCTGTACGGAAGGTGAAGTGGTTTTGAACTGGGGAGATGGTAGCGGGGAGATGGAATTAAAAAAAGGAGATTCTGTACTTATGCCAGCTGTCATTAATAAAGTAAGTCTGGAGCCGAAGGGGGAGAGTAAGGTGCTAGAGGCGTATGTAGGTTAGATTGTGCAGAGTGCTGGGTGCAGAAGAAGCAGTGCCATTGATCATTAGTCATGAGAAACACACAGTCGTACTAGCTTTTAAGATCAACCCTGGAAGCTCTTCTCATTGCTCTTGCAAGTAAAATTATATTAAGGAATTCCCCCAAAAATATCAGGGTTGATTCAACGTATTGGTTATCCAAAATTCTGTCTTCGAAAGATATTGCTACCATAAAAAAAATTGCAATAAAAAAAACTGTTGTACGAACCAATACTGGAAATCCAAGAACTACATATCTGGCAACAAAATCTCTATTATCTCCCAGCGAATTGATCTTATAGGAAAGATACATACCCGCTATTGTCATAATAAGTATAATAGCTGTTTCAATATTATATATAATCAGATCTTCCGCTTGATCATCTTCAAATAGCGAAAATCCTGTTAATGAAATTAATACTTCGTAAAGAATAAGATATAGAAATTTATCCCTTTCGGAAA
>JBJMLY010000037.1:0-33989 GCA_045805025.1 Cytophagaceae bacterium
CTTTTGGTAAACTTCAGAAATTAGAGCTTTAGCCTATGCCATTCTCCACTGAGCCCGTAGCAAGCGTTAAAGACCTGAGCATTTTTTATGAAAAAAACGCTACTCTGAGCGACATAAGCTTTGATATTCAGAAAGGAGAATTCGTATACCTCATCGGCAGGACAGGCAGTGGAAAAAGCTCACTCCTTAAAACATTATATGCCGATTTACCCATCACAAAAGGGAGCGCCCAGGTTACCGGCTACCAGCTCGAGAAAATCAAAAGATCTCAGATTCCATACCTGAGAAGGAAAATCGGAATCATTTTTCAGGACTTTCAGCTGTTACATGACCGCAGCGTGGGGGAAAACCTGCTTTTCGTCATGAAGGCAACGGGCTGGAAGGACCGTTCAAAGATCAAACAGCGATTGTCAGATGTACTTATGAGAGTCGGTCTTGCTTCCGCCGTGGATAAAATGCCACACCAGCTTTCCGGAGGCGAGCAACAGAGAATTGTGGTAGCGAGAGCTCTCATCAACGAACCTACCCTGCTGATTGCCGACGAGCCTACCGGAAATCTTGATCCGGAAGTGGCCGAAGGAATATTGAAGCTGTTCCAGGAAATCAATAAAGCAGGAACCACCATTCTGATGGCCACCCACAACCATACTTTCCTTGACAGATATCCGGCCAGAGTTTTAAAAGTAGAAAACTCTACGGTGCTCGATTCATCCAAAGAAGTATTCAGCTTCAGTTTCAAAAATGTCTGAGCTTACCGGACTATCGATACTTATTCCCATATATAATCAGGATGTCAGGCCGCTTATTAATCAGCTGCTGGAACAACTAAGCAGGCTATCCATACCGGCCGAAATACGATGTTACGACGACGGATCAGACACCGCCATTAAACTTCTTAACCAGGAACTCAGGCAAAATAAGTCTGTTGTTTACATGGAACTTCCTCTCAATATCGGACGGTCTGCCATCAGAAATAAACTCGCACAGGAGGCTGCCTATCCCCAGCTGCTTTTGCTCGACGGCAATGTAGAGATCACTAAAAAGGATTTTCTGGAGACCTATATTAAACAAGCTTCGCAATCGCCGGTGCTGATCGGAGGCTCAGTATACGACTATGTGCCGGAAACAGCACAATCCCTTCGCTGGAAATACGGAAAGAGCCGGGAATCTAAACCTGCCGTCTTACGATCGGCCCACCCATACCGGGGCATTACACTTAAAAATATTCTGATCAGAAAAGAGGTTTACCTGCAAAATCCCTTAGACGAAAGCATCCGTACCTATGGACATGAGGACACCAAGTTTGCTTACATGCTGAAAGAAAAAAAAGTAACGATACTGCACATAGAAAATCCGGTCAGACATATTAATCTGGATAACAACGAAGTATTTATCGGCAAAACACTGGACGGAGTTAAAAACTATTACCGGCTGATCAGAGAAGGATATGCGGGGGATTCCCGACTTTACGATATGTATAAAATTTTCAGGCTGTTCCCTTTCAAACAGCTGTTCAAAAGCTTCTACGCATTATTAAAACTGCGTATTGACAAAAACCTGCGCTCCGGAAATCCTTCCCTGCTTTATTTTGATCTGATGAAACTAAGGGCTCTGCTGCAGGAAAAGGAATCGAACGCCTGATTACAGTTCTTTAGCCGGAATAAGATTATATTTTTCTCTGGCAAGCTTAATCATATACTCAAAAACCTCTTCGTACGTATTATTTACTTTACCTTCCAGAATCGCCTCCCGCAGTTCTGTTTTGATCTCTCCTACGATCTTTGAAGGTTTAAGCGCGAAGATCTCCATGATCTGCTCCCCCGTTATCACTGGCTGAAAATTCCGCAGGTAATCTTTTTCCTCCACCTCGGCGATCTTCTGTTCCACCTTATCAAAATTTTCCAGGTATCGCTTTACCTTGGTGTTGTTTTTGGAGGTAATATCGGCACGGCAAAGAATCATCAGGGCTTTAAGATCCTCTCCTGCTTCGAACATAAGCCTTCTCACCGCTGAATCAGTAACCTCATCCTTTACAAGCGCGATGGGCCTCAGGTGAAGCTTCACGAGATTAGATACCGATTTCATTTTTTCATTCAATGGAAGTTTCATTCTCCGGAAGATACCGGGCACCATTCTGGATCCTTTATCTTCATGTCCGTGGAAAGTCCATCCTACTCTCTTATCAAAACGCTTGGTAGCCGGCTTGGCAATATCGTGCAGAATGGCAGCCCAGCGCAACCAGAGGTCGTCTGAATGCTGGGCAGTATTGTCCAGCACCTGGAGCGTATGATAAAAATTATCCTTGTGCGACTTATTATCGATGGTGTGTACCCCCTGCAAATCCACCAGCTCAGGAAATATCATATGCAGGATCTCAGCCTGAAATAAAAGCTTGAATCCATATGATGGCTTAGGTGAAAGAATGATCTTATTAAGCTCTTCCGAAATTCGTTCCATCGAGACGATCGAAAGCCTTTCCCGGTTCCGGATAATGGCGTCGAAGGTATCAGGGGCAATGTCAAAATTGAGCTGTGAAGCAAAGCGTATAGCCCGCATGATCCTCAGCGGATCATCTGAAAAAGTAATGTCGGGATCCAGCGGTGTTTTCAGGTTCTTCTTCTGAATATCTTCCAGTCCGCCGAAAGGATCCAGCAATTCCCCATAATTTTTCCTGTTAAGGCTGATCGCCATCGCGTTGATGGTAAAGTCCCTTCTGTTCTGATCGTCTTCGAGTGTCCCATCTTCTACGACAGGCTTCCGTGAATCCCTGTTGTACGATTCCTTTCTGGCACCTACAAACTCCACTTCCCACTCACCAAATCGAAGCATCGCCGTACCGAAATTCTTAAAGGTCGTCACCTGAACATCCTTACCGATATTTCCGGCCACCTTTTCTGCCAGACTTATCCCGCTGCCCACACAGACGATGTCGATGTCTTTCGATTCTCTTTTCAGGATCAGGTCCCGCACAAAGCCCCCTACCACATAGGCTTCAATGCCAAGCTCAGCGGCACTTTGGGCAACCAGTTCAAATACTTTGTGTGCATTTAATGTTTCTGCGAAATTCATCCAGTACCCTGATTATTTTCTTATAAATTTGATTTCGCCGTTAAGCTCGAGTTTCATGATCGTGGAAGGTGTCGAAGGGGATGACTCCTGTTGTCTCCAATTTACCACATAATCAACACCGCTCAAAATACCCGGATTAATTTGCGAGAAGATAGCAGGAGAAGGATCGCCGCTGAAATTGGCGGACGTAGATACAATCGCTTTGCGGAATTTATTGATCAGATTACGGCAGAACTCATCGCGCACCAGGCGTATCGCTATAGAGCCGTCTTCTCCCAGCAATTCCTTCGCGACATTTTTTCCCTGGGGGTAAATGACCGTTAAAGGTTTCTCGGCAAAGTCGACCAGGTCCCAGGCAATTTCCGGAATCTTCTGCACATAGTTGTAAAGCTGACCTATTTCCGAGATCAGCACGATCATGGCTTTATGGTCGGCTCTTTTCTTTAGCTCAAAAATCTTTTTCACCGCATTTGAGTTACCGGCATCACAGCCGACCCCCCAGATGGTATCGGTGGGATAAAGAATAATCCCATCCTTTTTTAAATACTCCAGCGTCTTGGTTATTTCTGACTGCATCATTAATGACAAAGTTCTGTATTTTCCCCGTAATCCTTACAGCTTTCTTCCATTTATGTTATATTTAATAGCAAGAGCTTGTTTCCTCTATGCCGCTTATAGCCAACCTCAGTACACAAAACCTCCGCGAGAAGTATCCACTGCTCTGGATTCTGATTACCAATCTGATTCCGGTTGCGGGAGTTCTTTACGCAGGATGGAACGTCTACGAGATCGTCCTGATGTACTGGTGGGAGACTCTCGTAATAGGCCTGTTCTGCCTGATCAGCCTGATCATTTCCAATGCAGAAAAAAATCTTCTGGTCCGGGGCGGATTCGCTGTGTTTTTCTTCGTGCATTTCGGACTTTTCTCGGCCATACAGGGTTTGTTTATTTTCATCATGCTAAAAGGCGACCACATAGATCATGCACAAAGCTTACAATATGGAGTCCTGATTTTATTCTTCAACTACCTGATTCATTTTTTCAATGATTATATCTTTTCAGGCAAGTATAAAAGCCGTGAATCCCCTTCCCTGTTTGGAGTATACGGACGAATAGTCATCCAGCAGTTCGTCATCCTGATAGGAGGTTATATCACTACAAAGACTGCTATGAGTTCAGACATACGAATGCTGACCCTGCTGATCGCTCTTAAAACTTCGGTAGACCTTGGAGTTTATTTCCTGCAAAAGAAGAGTACTATAAAAACAGCGGAAATTCAAAATCACGATCGATGATTAAATTATCGGCTTGACCAATCAGGATATTTCTCCCTATAAAAACAACAATCCTTAATATGGCATATTCGGACTTGCATTTCTGATGATAAAAGCTGTGTGGTGTCTTCATTCAGGCTCAAAAAGGGAAATAAGCTGTTCTATGAAAAACTGTCAAAGGTTTCTGTCCATCATATAGGCCATATCGGGGGTTTGCCGCATTGCGAAACTTCAGAAAATGCTTCATGACCTCCGCCAAAGGCGAATTAAAAACCATTGATCTGGAAGATTTCAGATTGTGTAACAATTGCCGGGAAATAATAGGATTAAACCCATAGACAGGAGCTCTCTTTCCTCGGCTGCCGCTCAGCGATGGATTTTTTTTTCAACACACAAAAATAAGTCGGTTAATTATCCTAACTTCGTACCCCATAAGTTCATGATTCATTATTGCTTATGGCCTCCGCTAAATATATTTTTGTAACAGGTGGTGTTACGTCTTCCTTAGGAAAAGGGATTATTTCAGCCTCCTTGGGTAAACTTCTGCAAGCCAGAGGCTTCTCCGTTACCATTCAAAAATTCGACCCCTATATCAACATTGATCCGGGTACGCTTAATCCTTACGAACACGGGGAATGTTTTGTCACCGACGACGGTGCCGAAACCGACCTGGATCTTGGTCATTACGAACGATTTCTGAATATCCCGACTTCACAGGCTAATAATGTAACGACTGGAAAAATCTACAACACCGTTATCTCCAAGGAACGAGAAGGCGCCTTTCTTGGCAAAACCGTACAGGTGGTGCCACACATCACCGACGAGATCAAAAGAAATATTCAGCTTCTGGGTGAAACCGGAGAATACGATATTGTAATCACCGAAGTGGGAGGATGTGTGGGGGATATTGAATCCCTGCCTTTCCTGGAAGCCATCAGGCAGCTGAGATGGGAACTCGGACCGAACGACATCGCTTTCATTCACCTGACCCTGGTTCCCTTCATCAAGACCGCAGGAGAACTGAAAACAAAACCGACACAGCATTCCGTAAAGCAGCTGTCAGAAGCCGGAATTCAGCCTGATATTCTGGTATGCCGCACAGAATATCCGTTGCCTGCCGATATCCGCAAAAAAGTAGCCTTGTTCTGCAACGTATCTATTAATTCAGTAATCGAATCCATCGATGCGGAAACGATCTACGATGTACCCCTGCTGATGAGAAAAGAAAAGCTGGACGAACGGGTGCTTACCAAATTGAAATTACCGCATAAGATTGAAGCGGACATTGACACCTGGAAGGACTTTCTGGGTAAGCTGAAAAATCCGACTTACGAAGTAAACATCGGACTCATAGGAAAATATGTAGAACTGAAAGATGCTTATAAATCCATCGCCGAAGCGTTTATTCACGCAGGCGCGGAAAACGAGTGCAAGGTGCATCTGAAATGGATCCAATCAGAAACTTTGAATAAGGAAACGATGGAGCATCAGCTGAGCGAGCTGGATGGAATCCTGGTAGCGCCGGGCTTCGGAGAACGAGGCATTGAAGGAAAGATTGATGCGGTACGGTTTGCCCGTGAAAAGAATATCCCATTTTTCGGTATCTGCCTTGGAATGCAGTGCGCGGTAATTGAATTCGGACGCCATGTGCTCCATTTTAAAGATGCCGCTTCAACCGAGATGAACAAAAACACCAGCCATCCGGTCATTGACATGATGGAATCGCAGAAAAAAGTCACTAAGAAAGGCGGAACCATGAGACTGGGAGCTTACCCATGCGAGCTTACCAAGGGTTCCAAAGCGCACCACATCTATGGAAAAAGCAAGATTTCGGAACGTCACAGACATCGCTTTGAGTTCAACAACAAGTATTTAAAGCAATATGAGCATGCAGGAATGATTGCTTCGGGTATAAATCCGCAATCAAACCTGGTCGAGATTATTGAGCTTAAAGATCACCGCTATTTCGTTGGCGTTCAGTTCCATCCGGAATTAAAGAGCACCGTGCTGAATCCTCACCCGCTTTTTGTTAAGTTTGTAAAAGCATCAATCGATTATTCAAAAGAAAATAAACAGAACACAAAATAATTTTAAGTTATAATGGATAGAAATCAGATTACCGGGATCGTGATGATCACCGTTCTGATGCTCGCATATTTCGTTTATATGGGCAACAGACAAGACAAGATCGCAGACCAGCCTCTGAACGATACCTCCAGAGTGAAGGGACAAACTACGCTGCCTAAGCTGGCTGCTGCCGCGGATTCCGCCAAAGCGGATTCAGCTTTCGGCGCTGCCGTACAGGGCGAAGCCAGAGAAATAATTCTGGAAAACAAAAACGAAATCAAAGTACATCTGAATACAAGGGGTGGAAAAGTAGACAAGGTCTTATTGAAAAAATTCCTGACCTACGATAAAAAGCCTTTGTATGTGATTGATGAGAACAGCAGCCAGATCAATCTCTTGGTACAGA
This sequence comes from Cytophagaceae bacterium, assembly GCA_045805025.1. GTDB lineage: Bacteria > Bacteroidota > Bacteroidia > Cytophagales > Cytophagaceae > DATMOV01. Next base: position 6,817 of record JBJMLY010000037.1, read on the forward strand.
CCAATAAAGGCAAAAAGGATATCTACGATCTTTACTACAAGGCCAGTGAATCTAAAAAAGGCGATACCAGCCTGGTCACCTTCCGGTACGACCTGGCTCCCGGCAAAGCCATCGTCCAGACCTACAGCCTGGCACCCGAAAGCTATGTGGTAAAATACGACCTGCAGATGATCGGCATGGATCAGGAAATTCAGAATGTACCCGCCGAATTTGTATGGAACGACAACCTGCCGAAAAATGAAGCGGACATCGAACAGGCCCGTGCCCGCTCAACGATCAATTATTATACGAGCGAAGAAGGGTTTGACAACCTGAGCGAAGCTTCAAAAGATAAAGAAACTGAAAAGCTGGACAAAAAAATCAGCTGGGTTTCCATGAAACAGAAGTTTTTCTGCTCTTCCATTATTTCGAAGAACGGATTTGAAAAAGGAACAGTAACCAGTTCGGTTGACGAAGCCGATATGCAAGGCATCAAACAGCTGCGGGCGGATCTTTTCATTCCTATCGGCGATCTGAAATCGGGCAAAGGCCAGTTTGAATATTACTTCGGACCGGTCCATTATAATACATTAAAAACAGTAACCAGCGCCGAAGACTTTGACAAGAACGTAACCCTGGGCTGGCCCGTGATCAACTGGATCAACCGCTTTGTGGTAATTCCTGTGTTCAACTTCCTGAGAGACGTGATCAGCAGCTATGGTATTATTATCATCATCCTGGCAATCCTGGTAAAACTGATTACACTGCCATTGTCCTATAAATCGCAGATCTCCATGGCCAAGATGAGAGTGCTGAAGCCGGAGATGGATGAGATCAAAGCTAAATTCCCGGATGATATGCAGAAGCAGCAGGTGGAACAGATGGCTCTATACAAGCAGGTAGGCATTAACCCTCTGAGCGGCTGTATACCCGTGCTGCTTTCCATGCCGGTTCTGCTGGCCATGTTCAGCTTCTTCCCCAATTCTATTGAGCTAAGACAGGAATCATTCCTCTGGGCAAATGACCTTTCAACCTACGATGCCCCAATTCTCTTGCCATTCACGATTCCGTTTTATGGTTCGCACGTGAGTATTTTCACCCTACTGATGACTTTGTCAACACTGGCATTCACTTACTTTAACAATCAGATGAGCGCTTCGGTACAGGGCCCGATGAAAGTAGTTTCCTACCTGATGCCCGTTATTTTCATGTTTGTACTGAACAGCTTCCCTGCCGGACTAAGCTTCTACTATTTTGTATCCAACATCCTGGCCATCGGACAGCAAATGGGTATCCGTAAGTTTGTAAATGAAGAGCAGATCAGAGCTACGCTGGATGAAAACAAAAAGAAAAACGCGGCAGGCGGAACCGGTAAGAAATCAGCCTGGATGCAGCGGGTGGATGAGGCGATGAGAATGAGAGACGATAAGAAGAAAAAGTAATACGTTATACGTTATACTTTTTAAGTAAAAAGCGGAAGGTTTCTTTCCGCTTTTTTAATTAAATTATTCTTATGAATCACTTCTTGGAAATACTTTGTGGTATACTGACATGGTTTTCAATACAGCTTTATACGAACTTGCTACTAATTTGCATAGTAGGCGAAAATCGAAAAAACCAGTTTAAAAAGTTCTCCTATTATTTCCTTATTCCTATACCCACGTTTTTGTCATTATTTTATGACCTGCTTTTTTATGGTGAAATCCTCCCCACTTCTTTTCCTATAGTTTCTGTTACTATAACTACTACGGTGCTATTAGTCTTCAATATTTAATCAACAGATATATAATTGACAAATTAAATATTAGCAAATCAATTCCATGGATATTAATCCTTCAAAGTATTGTAGCAATATTCTTCTTTATTTTTGCAATAGTAAAAAAACAAGAGGCCGATCATTATAGAGCATTGGCAAAACGAAATGAGTTTGAAACAAAAAACATAAACTTCTATCTTAAAAAAGAGAATGAAAGATTGAAAGAAAATTTAAAGGAATGTCAAAAGACCTTAAAATGAAACACATATATTTTGTCAGCGGACTTGGGGCGGATGAGCGTGTATTTGATTTTCTGACACTGGACGAATCTGTTCAGAAACATTTCATACAATGGCTTAAGCCTGAAACTGGTGAAAATATTGAAAGCTATGCGCAGAGGCTTTGTCAGCAAGTCGATCAGCGCAAGGATTTTATTCTGATCGGCGTTTCTTTCGGAGGAATGATCGCGGTTGAAATGGCCAGGCACATCAGTCCTTCCTGCATAATTATCATCTCAAGCGCCAGACACACCAATGAAATTTCTTCTCTTTATAAACTTGCCGGAATTTTAAAACTACACAGGATCATACCCGGCTTTCTGCTTAAATCTTCCAATTTTATAAGTCATTATTTCTTCGGCACCGAAACCACAGAGGAAAAAAAATTACTCCAATCCATCTTAAAAGACACAGACCTTTATTTTCTGAGATGGGCACTGGGACAAATCGTCTGCTGGAAAACAAAGACATCAACACCAGGATTAATCAAGATCCACGGCACCCGGGACCGGATCTTAAAATACCGACAGGCCGATTATACGATACAAAACGGAGGGCATCTTATGATCGTCAATAAAGCCCATGAAATCTCAGGCATTATCAACTCATTGATCCAAGGTTAACTAATCCAGGTCCTTCCTTCGTCAGGATGACACCCCTATCTATTCTCTGCACCACACCCTGCACTCACGACCTAATGGCTAAAACCATATCTAAGCACTCAACACCTCTACCCTAAGCACTGTGCACAGAGCACTAATCCCCCATCCTCACCCTCTCCACCTTCAATCCATCCATCGCATTGGCAGGAAAGTCTGAAATATTTTTCTGAGAAAGCCTTAACAAGGCATCGTAATATAAAACGATCACAGGCGCTTCGTCGACCACGATCTGATCCATCTGGCGGTAGAGTTCGTAACGCTTTTCTTCATCCCCCTCCTGCTGCGACTGCTCATAGAGCTTGTCAAATTCATCGCTTTTAAAATGCGTGCGGTTGGGACCTGCAGGCGAAAAATTTCTACTGTAGAATAAGACCAGGTAATTTTCAGGATCGGGGTAATCGGCTACCCAGGCAGAACGGAAAATTTTGGCAATTCCTTTATCGATCATTTCAATATGAGTCGGAAAGGCATTCATTTCGATCGTCACCTTTACCCCGATATTGCTCCACTGCTTCTGAAGAAATTCAGCCAGGTCCCGGTAGGTTGGATTTACATAGAGGATCATCTCCGGAAAATGCTTTCCGTAACCCGCTTCGTGCAGCAACTTGTGCGCTCTTTCAATATCAAACTTCACGCCCTTTACCTGATGTCCCCGCATCAGCATGGGCGGAATGATGCCAGCATGTCCGGGTACACCCAGATCGCTGCGCAGAAAGCCTATAAGTTCATCCCTGTTGATCGAACAGCTCAGAGCCTGCCTCACCCTTTTGTCCAGTAAAGGATGCTTTCCTGTATAGAATTTGGTGTCGAGCTGTAGTCCTATATATTCTGTACTGAGATACGGAATTCTGACCACATTAAATTTCCCCTCTATATCCTTTTTTACTTTTCCATCCGGCTGCAGAATCTGTTCGCGCACGCTTTCTTCCGTAACACTCAACATATCGAGATTACCGGCATAGAAGTTCCGGTAAGTCTGCTGCATGTCCCCGATAAAGGATATTTTAATGCCATCGATATAAGGCAGGCTCTCTCCCTTCTCATCCTTCTTCCAATAATCGGGATTCTTCTCAAAGAGCAAGGCGTTGCCTTCGTCCCATCGCTTAAACCGGAAAGGTCCGGTACCGATAGGGTTTCTACGGAAGTCTTTCGCATGTTTTTCAATTCCTTCTTTGGGCAGCACAAAGGCAAAGGGCATGCAGAGTATTTCCAGAAAAGGCGGAAAAGGTTTGTCCAGGTAAATGGCAAAGGTGTAATCATCCACTGCTTTGAAGCAGGTGTCAGAGAAATTGCCATGCTTATCCCGCAGGACTTTATCGTTAAAGACCCAGGCACCCGGACTGGCTGTATTCGGATCGATGATCCTTTTAAAGCTGTATTCAAAATCAGAGGCTTTGACTTCGCGTCCTTTTCCGTCGGGAAAGACTTCGGAATCATGAAAGCGGATACCTTTACGCAGGTAAAACGTGTATTTTTTCTGATCTTCGGAAACCGTCCACTTTTCAGCCAGCGAAGACACGGGCTTTAAGCTGTCGTCAAATTCCAGCAAACCGTTAAAGAGCTGAGATACAGCCCAGGTGTTGGCCTGATTTTTGGCCTGGGCGGGATCCAGAGAGCTCAGGCCTTCTGCCTGGTTGTATCTGAAAACCTTGAGCTTAGCTTTCCGGTCCGATTTTTTTCCACAGGAGCTCGGTGCAAAACTTGTGAATACAAGTATAAAACATGTGAATAAAGGCAGGATAAGTTGTCTGAACATTTCTATATTAACATTTTATTAAGGCCTATATTTGTGAATTCCGTACAGGTAAAAAACAGAATAAAAATCGGTTCATGGAAGTTACATATTATGGTCATTCCTGCTTTTTAGTCGACATAGGCGGCTTCAGGGTACTTTTTGATCCTTATATCACTCCCAATCCGAAAGCTTCAAATATAGATATTAATACGATTGAGGCCGATTATATTCTTTTATCGCATGGGCATTTCGACCATATTACGGATGCTGAAAGCATTGCCAAAAGAACCGGGGCGACCATCCTGGCCAATTATGAAATTGTAACCTGGCTGGGTAAGAAAGGTTTGGAAAATACGGTAGCCATGAATATCGGCGGCAAAGTGATCATGGATTTTGCGATCGTTAAAATGGTGAATGCGGTACATTCGAGTCAGCTTCCTGATGGTTCATACGGAGGTGCAGCAGCCGGATTTATCATCGAAACCGGTCAAGGCACGTTCTATTATTCGGGAGATACCGCTCTTCATATGGATATGAAGCTGATCGCAGATATGAATAAGATCGATTTTGCGTTTATGTCAATAGGCGATACACTAACGATGGACATAAGGGATGCAGTGGTCGCGGCAGGCTTTATTAATACGAAGAAAATCATAGGCATGCATTTCGATACATGGCCTAATTTAGAAATTGACCATGAACAAGCAGGTTTATGGGCAAGCAGCAGGATGGTAGAACTCTATCTTCCTGAAATAGGTGAAACAATTAAAATGTAATAAACATGGGCAAGATCATCGCAATCGCAAATCAGAAAGGTGGAGTTGGAAAAACCACTACAGCCATCAACCTGGCAGCAAGCCTGGCAGCATTGGAGCAAAAAACGCTATTGGTGGATGCAGATCCGCAGGCAAATTCGACTTCCGGACTTGGCTACGATCCAAGAAAGATCAAGGACGGTATTTATGAATGCATGATCGACGGCATTGAAGTGGGCGGCCTGATCAGAAACACAACCGTTCCGTTTCTGGACCTGATCCCTTCCAACATCGAGCTGGTTGGTGCCGAGGTCGAAATGATCAACCTTTCCGGCAGAGAGCAGAAGATGAAGGATGTTCTTCAGAAAGTAAAAGACAATTACGACTATGTAATTATCGATTGCTCACCATCCCTTGGTTTGATTACCGTCAACGCCCTGGTAGCTGCCGATTCAGTACTGGTACCGGTTCAGTGCGAATACTTCGCATTGGAAGGACTCGGTAAATTACTGCACACCATTCGACTGATCCAGTCCAAACTAAACCCTGAACTTGAGATCGAAGGAATTCTTCTTACCATGTACGACATGAGAATACGCCTGTCAAATCAGGTGGTGGACGAAGTTAAAACACACTTCCAGGACCTTGTTTTCAATACCATCATCCCAAGAAACATCAGACTCAGTGAATCGCCAAGCTTCGGTTTGCCGGCTATTGCGCATGATGCCGAAAGCAAAGGAGCGATCAGTTACCTGAACCTTGCACAGGAGATCATGGAAAAAAACGGGGTGGCGGTCGCCTAGTACCGCCCCCAATTAAAAATCAATAACGAACAAAGCATAGGGCCTCCGGCTTTATGCTTTAATCTTTAAAAAAATGAGCGATAAGAAAACACCTGGTAAGAGAAATGCACTGGGCAGAGGACTGTCTGCACTGATCGACGACAGCGATCTGAAGATGGAAAAAAAGCAGGAAGCCGATGCGGTAGCCAAATCTCTGAACGAAATACCTCTGGAAAATATCGAGGTAAATCCTTTTAACCCCAGGACCCATTTCGACCAGGATGCCCTGAAAGAGCTGTCTGATTCCATTAAATTACAGGGGATCATCCAGCCGATCACGGTCAGACAACTATCGCTCAACAAATACCAGCTGATATCGGGAGAAAGAAGATTCCAGGCTTCCAAACTGGCCGGACTAAAATCGGTACCTGCCTATATCAGAACTGCTGACGACCAGCAGATGCTGGAAATGGCCCTGATCGAGAACATCCAGCGTGAAAACCTGAATGCGCTTGAAATAGCTCTCAGCTATCAAAGACTGATCAGCGAATGTAACCTGAAGCAGGAAGAACTGGGAGACCGCGTCAGCAAGAACAGAACCACTGTCAATAACTACCTGAGACTTTTAAAGCTCCCTCCGGATATTCAGGCCGCTCTCAGAGATAATAAAATCAGCATGGGACATGCCCGCGCCATCATTAATGTGGAGAATGTGGACGTACAGCTGGCTATTTTTAAAAAGATCATCAGCGAAGACCTGTCGGTAAGAAAAGCGGAGGAACTGGCCCGGGATATGGGTAAAGTACCTGAGAAAAAGCCTTCTAAAGAAACAAAAAGTTCTTCCGTAAGTTATGAAATCCAGAATCTGCAGAATAAATTGTCTTCGCATTTCGGGACAAAGGTCCACCTGAAAGCCGATCAGGAGAATAAAGGGGAAATTAAAATCCCTTTTGTATCCGTCGAGGACCTGAACAGAATCCTGGAAATTCTTAACTTGTAAGATGTTCAGATATCTTCTTCTCCTGTTTTTTTCCCTCACAATCGCCTCTGCTACACAGGCACAGGACAAACCTACAAAGGAAGAACAGAAGAAGATCCGCAGACTTAACTCCAAATCGAGAAAAGCCGCCATCCTGTCTGCCCTGGCTCCCGGAGCAGGACAGCTCTACAATAAAAAATACTGGAAGGCTCCTATTGTATGGATAGGATTGGGCGCCACCGGCTATCTGTATTACAAGAACAGCACTTCTTTTCACGCATTTAAAGACGAATACCACAAGGTCAGTGGCAATTCCGGTTATATATCCGACACCATCATCAATGGCTATCATACGTTTGGAAGAAGTGCCGACCAGCTGGCCCGGGAAAGAGACTCCTACCGATACTACAGAGACCTGGATCTCCTGATCGGACTAGGTATTTATGCCCTGAATATTGTCGATGCCAGCGTCGATGCCCACCTGAAAGAATTTGACATCAACGACAACCTCTCACTAAAGGTAAAACCGCTTTTATATGCGAATTTAAATCGCCAATTTACAGCCGGTTTAACACTAAATTTCCGATTTAAGAAATGAAAATTCTGATTCTGGGCTATGGCAAAATGGGTAAGACCATCGAGCAGATAGCACTTCACCGCAAGCACAGCGTTCCGCATAAAATCGATGTCAGCAATAAAGAAGAGCTTTCAACGCTAGACAATAAAGCCGTGGATGTAGCCATTGAATTTTCACAGCCGGAAAGCGCTTACAACAACATCAGATATTGCCTGGAACACGGCATTCCTGTCGTTTCGGGAACAACCGGTTGGCTGGACAAGAAAAAAGAGATTGAAGAGATCTGCAAAAAGAATAACGGAGCATTTTTCTATGCTTCCAATTACAGTGTGGGTGTTAATCTTTTCTTCCATTTCAATAAAATGCTCGCCAAGATTATGAATGACTATCCGCAGTATGAAGTGACGATGGAAGAAATTCATCACACACAGAAAAAGGACGCGCCCAGCGGAACAGCTATTACTTTGGCCGAAGGCGTTCTCGCTAATTTTAAGAGCAAGAACAAATGGGTAAACCAGCCAAGCAGTGCGAAGAATGAACTGTCTATTGTTTCCAAAAGGATAGACCCCTACCCGGGCGAACATACCATAACGTATCATTCGAACGTTGATACCATTAAAATCCAGCATACTGCTCATAGCCGTGAAGGATTTGCAGAGGGCGCTGTAATTGCCGCAGAATGGCTTTATGGTAAAAAAGGCGTGTTTGGTATGGACGATATGTTAAAGATCACTATTTAATTTCCTATAAGATGAATCTGAAGTTCTGGCAGAAAAATCCAAAAAAGCCGAAAACAAAAGCAAAAGAATGGACTGATGCCATCATCTTTGCAGTCGTAGCCGCTACGTTAATCCGCTGGCTATTTCTGGAAGCTTTCACCATCCCCACTCCTTCCATGGAGAAATCGTTGCTGGTGGGAGACTTTCTTTTTGTAAGCAAGGTTAACTATGGAGCCAGAACACCCAAAACACCTCTTCAGATGCCGCTTACGCACCAGAAGATCTGGCTTACTGACATTCCATCGTACCTGACCTGGATACAGCTTCCCCAATACCGCTTGCCGGGCTTGTCAGAGGTAAAAAGAAACGATGTCGTGGTATTCAATTATCCGGTGGAGTTTGATTATCCGACGGACTTGAAGACCAACTATATCAAACGCTGCATCGCTATAGGAGGTGATACGATACAGATCAAAGATATGCAGGTGTATGTCAACGGTAAGGCTGCAGAAAATCCTCCGAAATCGCAGTACAGGTATTTTGTTGTTACCAATGAGCCGATGAAAAAGACTTTCAGAAAACTTGGCATCAGCGAATTTCAATCGGTTCAAAACGGCTTCTTTATCTGGACGACTCCTGAGACCGCTAAAGAGCTTGGCAAAAATCCGGATGTGAAAGAAGTAATACTATCGAAGAGACCGGCCAACGATCCTGAGCCCAGGATCTTCCCGAATGTTTCCAGGTTCCCATGGAACGAAGATAATTTCGGACCTCTGTGGATTCCGAAAAAAGGGTCTACCATCAAGCTTGACACCAACAACCTGTTGATATACGGATCGGTGATTGCCAATTATGAAAACATCGATGCGGAATATTCCGAAAAAGACAATCAGCTTCTGATCGATGGAAAACCCGTGAAAGAATACACCTTCAACCAGAATTACTATTTCATGATGGGAGACAACCGCCACAACTCCCTTGACTCCAGATTCTGGGGCTTTGTGCCTTCAGACCACGTCGTCGGAAAGGCCCTGTTTATCTGGCTATCTGTCGAAAAAAATCCCGAGAAATGGTATAAGAAAATCCGTTGGGAGAGGTTATTTAATGTAATCCATTAATTACTGTCTGAATCAGGATTTTCAGGATTAAAAGATAAAGAGGATCTAATGGAGTTGGATGAGATTACTTATCAAATAAATGGATGTGCTATGAAAGTGCATAACACATTAGGTAATGGATTTCAGGAAGTAATTTATCAAAGATGCCTAGGCATAGATTTGGAAAAAGCTGGATTAAAATTTGGCAGAGAAATTGAACAGCAGATATATTATCACGGTTTGGAAGTAGGTACAAGAAGAGCTGATTTTATTGTAGAAAATAAAATTGTCGTTGAACTGAAGGCATTGATAAATCTGGAAGATGTTCATCTTGCACAGGCAAAAAATTATGTAATTGCGTATGATTTCCCAATCGGGCTATTAATTAACTTTGGAGCAAACAGCCTTCAATTCAAAAAAATATTCAATCCCAAACATCATCAAAACAATAATCCTTATAATCTAAAAATCAGGTAAATCCTGATTCAGACAATTTAATACTAACAACTAACAACCAGCAACCAATAACTACCAATCTATTTCCTTCTTCCCCATTTCCCTGAGGTATTGATTGGCTTTGCTGAAGGGTTTGGTTCCAAAAAATTTCGTCGCGGAAAAAGGTGATGGGTGCGCTGATTTAATAACGAAATGTTTTTTCTCATCGATGATGCTTCCCTTCTTCTGTGCATAGGCTCCCCAGAGAATAAAGACCAGATTTTCCTTTTCCTTGCTGAGTACCTTGATTACTGCATCCGTAAATTCTTCCCATCCTTTCCCCTGATGCGAGCCGGCCGTATGGGCCCGAACCGTGAGGGTGGCATTCAGTAAAAATACGCCCTGCTTAGCCCAACGTTCCAGGTTGCCGTTATCAGGTATGGGCTTACCCAGATCCGCTTTAAGCTCTTTGAAAATATTTACCAGAGAAGGTGGCGGCTTTACTCCGTCATTCACCGAAAAACATAAACCATTGGCTTGCCCGGGCCCGTGATAAGGATCCTGTCCAATGATGACAACCTCCGTCTTATCAAAGGGACAACTATCAAAGGCATTGAAAATTTTACCCTTCGGCGGATATATTGTATGATTTTTATATTCCTCCCTTACAAATTCAGTCAGTTCTTTAAAATAGTCTTTTTCAAATTCATCCTGCAGATGTTTCTTCCAGGACTCCTCAATTTTTACATCCATGTTTAATTGGAATAAGCGTGTTATAAATCATACTAAGATTCGATTTTTTCTGTTGTATTAAAAGATAAGAATGCATCAATTATAAACATTATAAGAATTAATCAATTATTTATCCAAAGAAGCAAATTCGGGATAAATATTCTCTTTGAAAAGGCTTGCAAAAACAAAACTATTGGTTAAATTTAACTGTCAGCAACTGGACGCAAAATTATGGTTACCGAAATTACAGATGGTGTAAAAGTAAGTGTAGCTACTTCCTATCAGCCTGAATACTCAAGTCCGGCTCAATCTCATTATGTTTTCACGTACAAGATCCTGATTGAAAATTACAGTCAGAATACCATTCAGCTCCTGAAAAGACATTGGTATATTTTTGATGCAAATGGTCTTGTCAGGGAAGTGGAAGGCGACGGCGTTGTCGGACAACAACCAACCTTAGAACCAGGGCAGCATCATGAGTATGTATCGGGCTGTAATCTTAAAACCGAAGTAGGGAAAATGAAAGGTACCTACCTGATGGAAAGAATTGTGGACGGTAAGCAATTCAAAGTAAATATTCCCCAGTTTGTAATGGTCGTTCCTTACAAGCTCAATTAGCATTCCTTATTTTTTCTTTGGGAAAGCTTCGATTTTTATTCCGGTATCTTCATCACTATTTTACGGCAGGCACAGAGCACGGGCTCCACTCCCCTTTTGTCTATGAGCTTTACAGTCAGACAATACGTCCGAAGAAAATCTATTATCCCTTTCATGCGATTGAAAAGCTGCGTAAAGAACTGCTGCGTTCTTCCGAAACCATTCAAGTAGTTGATTATGGAGCGGGCTCTCAGGTGGAAAGAGGAAGTCTTCGCCCCATCAGCAGTATCGCCAGACATTCAGAGAAAAGTCCGGTGCTTGCGCAGCTGATCTTTAAACTGGTTGACCACTTTCAGCCTGCAGTTGTTCTTGACCTTGGAACATCACTAGGTATTACCACGCTCTACGAATCGTTTGCCAGGGAGCAGGCAACTATCTATACTTTCGAGGGATGCCCGAACACAGCAAGAATAGCCCTGCGGAATTTTCATCGTCTGAAAAGAAAAAATATAAATCTGATCGAAGGAAATATTGATAATACCTTGCCGGCCCTGCTTCCAAAGATCTCAAAAATCGACTTTGTTTTCTTTGATGCAAACCACCGCTTTGAACCCACGATAAACTACTTCAATATCTGCCTGAGCAAGGCGCATGAATATTCCGTGTTTATTTTTGACGACATACACTGGTCGGAGGAAATGGAGCAAGCCTGGGAGAAGATCAAAGCCGACGAACGAGTGACACTCACGATTGACCTCTTCTATATCGGACTCGTATTTTTCAGAAAGAAGCAGCCGAAGCAGGATTTTAAACTCAAGGTATAGGAATAGCACTAGGTACTCTGCAATGAGCACTATAAAATAGCTTTTCTCACTCTCACCAGCTTCTCAAGCAACTGCTCCAGCAGATCCAACTGCAGCATATTCGCTCCGTCGGATTTAGCTACGGAAGGGGTTGGATGTGTTTCAATGAAGATCCCATCGGCGCCTACTGCGATGGCAGCTTTGGCGATGGTTTCTATCAGTGCAGGCTTTCCTCCTGTTACGCCTGAAGACTGGTTAGGCTGCTGAAGAGAATGAGTGCAGTCCATTACGACGGGCACACCGGTGGCTTTCATTTCAGGAATATTTCTGTAGTCCACTACTAGATCAGAATATCCAAAGGAGTTTCCACGGTCGGTAAGAATGACATTCGGATTTCCCAGGGACTGAATTTTTTCTACGGCGAACTTCATGGATTGTCCGGAAAGGAACTGACCCTTTTTCACGTTCACCACCTTACCTGTTTTCGCTGCAGCTACCAGCAGGTCTGTCTGCCGGCAGAGAAAGGCCGGGATCTGCAATACATCCACATACTTTGCGGCGATGGCAGCCTCCTCCGATTCATGAATATCAGTTACTGTAGGGATATTGAATTTTTCTCCTACCTCTTTGAGGATCGATAATGCTTTTTCGTCACCGATGCCCGTAAAAGAGTCGAGTTTCGTGCGGTTTGCTTTTTTATAGGAGCCCTTAAAAATGTAGGGGATTTTATACTTGTCGGATAGCTTTACAATTTTTTCGGCGATTTCAAGAGCCATTTCCCTGCCTTCAATAGCGCAAGGCCCGGCGATAAGAAAAAAATTGTTGGAGTCTGTATGCTTAAGCTTGGGTATATTGATCATAGTTGGTAATTGGCGGTTGCAATGGGCAAATATAAGCATTACCATGTGTATTTTATACTTGAGGAGTTGACAATTGACCGTTGAGAGTTAACAAGAGCTCTTTTTTCTATTACCAATTGTCAATTGCCTACTTTTTCACCAGGCACATAAACAACTCCCTTCCTGCTCTCGGCTTGATGGAATTGTAACAGGGGTCGAAATGCTTGAACCTGAACCATGGTTCAAAATAACGAAGGTATTCTTCTTTCGTTCCTCCAAAAGGAGGACCTTCGGGTTTTAGCGGATCATTAAATAGCAAGCCCGCCAGTTTGCCTCCGGGAGAAAGAAGAGAAAAGCATTTTTCCGCATATTTCTTCCTGAGCGATGGATCGATGGCGCAAAAAAAGGTCTGTTCCAGAATCAGATCGACCCGGATGTCCAGGTCAAAAAAATCTGCTTTTAATAGATGTGATTCAGGAATTCCCGGACATCGGTTGTGAAGATTCTTCAGAGGGACTTCGGAAAGATCGCAGACAAAAACATTTTTAAAGCCCTGATTAATGAGATATTCTGCCTCATAGCCATTCCCGCAGCCAGGGATCAGAATTCGTATTTCCAGATCAGTGAGCTGGTCGATGTATTCTTTCAGGGGTGTAGTTACCGAACCTGTATCCCATCCCGCCTCCTGATTGAGGTAGCGGCCTTTCCAATATTCTTCATTCAGCAGCATAGTATGCGTTATTTTCTAAAAAATAGGGTTTTTTTGAACAAAAACCGTGGAAATGAACTAATATATACATATTTTTACAGGCTAAGGAAATTTATAAAACCTATTAACCAATGGCTGAAGCTCAGGAAAATAAGAAAAAAGGTGGCAGCAAGAAGGCTTTGATTTTAGCTTTTATTATCATTCTGCTTGCTATCAACGCGGTTCAGGTGTGGATGAATATCGACAAAACCCAGGAGCTGGATAAGAAAGATAAAACCATTGTCACCCAGCAGACTAAAATTGACAGCGTTTCATTAAAGCTGGACGAAGCCATTAAAGACCTGGAAAGCAAAAAGCAGCAGATCGCCTCCCTGGGCGGAGATACCACCAAATTCGGAGAGCAGATCAGATCCCTCATCACCGAAAGAGACAAGTATAAAAAAGAAGCCAAAAACAATTATACCAAATTTGATAACCTGCAGAAAAGACTGGACGAAGCCAACAAGCTGAGAAGCGAAGCCGAGGCGGAAGTGGTCAAATATAAAAAACTGCTGGCCATGGCCGACACTGAAAATGTCCGTCTCAAATACCAGATCAATGAAAAGCTGGACACGATCAACAACCTGAAAGTCTCCAGAAAAGAACTGGCCCAGAAAGTAGCTCTGGCCTCTGTCCTCAAAGCTCAGAACATTAAAATTGATGCGATCAACAATAAGGGCAAGGAAAAAGAAGGCGGAGAGTATAAAGCCAAAAACCTTGATAAGATACGTATCACATTTATCCTGGGAGAAAATAAAGTAGCGACCAAAGAAGGAAAAGATGTATATATCCGCGTGATTGAACCGGATGGCGCTGCCCTGTTTGATCTCGCTACCGGAGGCGGAAGCTTTATATTCGAGAATAAAGAGATTTTCTACACAATGAAAACCAATATTCTTTACACAGGCAACGACCAGCGCGTAGGCTTCGAATATAAAAAAGGAAGCCCTTACAAGCCTGGAGGACACAAAGTGGAGGTTTACTGTGAAGGAAACAAGATCGGAGAAGGAACCTTCCTGGTGAAATAATAAATAAGCAGATACAATTAAAAAGACCTTCGGCAATCCGAAGGTCTTTTTAATTTAATACCAGTGACAAAGCGGATAATTGCTTTATTGGGATTCCTGGCCCTCACCTTTCCCGTTTTTATGATATACGAGGATCTCCAATTCAATAATTCTGCTTATTTATAAGTCAGACCGAGGGAAAGAAAGCAGGCCGCTTTATGGCTTAAAATGAGTAAAAGCCTGTTTTTATTAAAAAAAGCCCCAAAATCCAGCAAAAAAGCAAAAGTGACCGCATAGAGCTTAGGCAATTCTTTGTTTTTTAGTTGAAAACCCTTAAATTTGCAACCCTAATTAATAACAATTAAAAAAAGAACATGGAATTGAAAAACTATGAGACGGTATTCATTTTAACTCCCGTTTTGTCTGATAATCAGATGAAGGATACCGTTGAAAAATTCAAACAACTCCTGAAAGACAATGGAGCAAAGTTTGTGAATGAGGAAAACTGGGGACTCAAAAAGCTGGCATATCCTATCCAGCATAAAACTACAGGATTCTATCAGTTGTTTGAATATCAGGCTAAGCCTAGTTTTATCAACACACTGGAAGTCGAATTCAGAAGAGATGAAAAGGTCATGAGATTTCTGACTACTGTTCTGGATAAACACGCCATTGAATACAACAAAAAAAGAATGAAAGGCGACTTCAATAAAAAAGATAAGGAGGAAGTAAAAGCATGACACTCGTAAACGAACCGGTAAACAGAACCGAGAATCGCAAAAAGTATTGCAGATTCAAAAAGAATGGAATCCAGTATATTGACTACAAGGATGCCAACTTCCTTTTAAAATTTGTGAATGAGCAAGGAAAGATCCTTCCAAGAAGATTAACAGGAACAAGTCTGAAGTTTCAGAGAAAAGTGGCTCAGGCCGTAAAAAGAGCGAGGCATTTATCCCTGCTCCCATATGTTACAGACTCTTTAAAATAAGAACGACATGGAAGTAATATTAAAAGAAGATATAAAAGGATTAGGATACAAAAATGATATCGTGAAGGTGAAAGCCGGACACGGAAGAAATTACCTGATCCCACGCGGTTATGCAATCATGGCCAGCGAATCAAACAAGAAAGTGGTCATCGAAAATACCAAGCAGGCTGCACACAAAGCTGAAAAAATCAAAACCGAGGCTTCTGGCCTGGCTGAAAAAATCGGCAGCACCGTGCTTGAGATCAAGGCAAAAGTTGGAGAAAGCGGCAAGATTTTCGGCGCCATCACCACGCTTCAGATCTCTGATGCTTTAAAGGACAAAGGTTTCTCTGTTGACAGAAAGAAAATCGCTTTCAAAGGCGATGTAAAAGAAGTAGGTGAATATACCGCCCTTCTTGACCTTCATAAAGAAGTGAAACACGAAGTAAAATTCAAAGTGGTAGCTTCTTAAATCCAACGTAAACAAATTGTTAAAAGTCCGGTCCAAAGCCGGACTTTTTTATTTTATACGATTCTACCCGAAAATAATATATTAAAATAAAAACTATCTTTGCCCGTCACATACCGGTTAAGCGATGTCCTTTTTATCAAATGAAAACAGCAGTTTAAAGCCTTCCGCCAACAGCGCCGAAGACTTTGAGGCTGTCTTCAGGAAATGGTATCCCTCCCTTTGTCATACCGCTTTCCGCATCGTAAGAGATAAAGACAAAGCGGAAGACCTGGTGCAGGACGTATTCGTGAAAATGTGGGAAAACAGAAAAACGATTCAGATCAATATCTCGATCAAATCATACCTGTTCCGCTCCTGCATGAATGCCGCTTTAAATGATGCGGCAAAAGCTAAAAAACACCAGCACGTATCTGCGGAAGACGCACCGATTGCAGGTACCCATCAAACAGAAGAGCGTATTGAGCAGGAAGATCTTCAGAAAAAGATCGATGAAGGATTAAATCTTCTTCCTCCGGCCTGCAGGAGCGTATTTATTCTAAGTCGTTTTGAGGAAATGAGTTATAAGGAAATTTCGGAAACACTTCAGATTTCCATAAAAACTGTTGAAAATCAGATGGGTAAGGCATTAAAAATACTCAGGGAGCATCTGAAAGATTACCTTGTACTACTAATTTTACTGTTGTATTAAAAAATATTTTCTACCTACGTAGGGGTAGGTACTCATAGATTTGTCATAGTCACAGAATGGCCGAAGAACTACATAACAGGAACGAAGAATTCATTCACGATCTGATCGCGAAGCAACTGCAGGGCGAGCTTTCGGAAAGAGAACAAAAAATCCTTCTGGCATGGATAAGCGAGAAGGAAGAGAATAAATTCCTTTATGAGAAAACGGTGAAAGCATGGGAATTTTCAGGCCGGAAACAGGAAAATTTTCAGGTGGATACCGAGGCAGCCTGGGCCAAAGTAAGACAAAGAACAGCACAAGATCCGAAAGTGATACGAATCTGGGAGCGGCCGGCGTTCCAGATTGCCGCTTCTCTTGTCTTTCTGATCACATTAGGCTACCTGACGAATTCATTTTTCAGGTCCGCTCCCGAATATACCACCGTGGCTTCGGGCAGCGAACGGATGAAGATCTACCTGCCCGACAGCAGTATTGTCTGGCTTAACAAACACAGCTCTGTAAAGTACTCAGACGCGTATAACAAATACCTGAGAGAAGTGCAGCTCGACGGAGAAGCATTTTTTGATGTGCGGAGAGATGAATCCAGAAAATTCGTAGTGAAAGGTCACCATTCGCTTACGGAAGTGCTGGGAACATCCTTTATCGTGAAATCCTACCATGACAGGCCGGAGGAATCCGTAGAAGTGGTGACAGGAAAGGTATCCTTTACCAGCCGCACCGACAGCAGAAAATCAGTATTGCTGACGCCCGGATTACAGGGAAAGCTGGACGGGAACGGAATGGTTACCATGCAGCAGATCCAGGATCAGAACTTCAAGGCATGGAAAGAGAAAAAACTTGAATTCGACAACACGAACCTTTCCCAAGTGATCCAGTCGCTGAACAGCTATTTTGACAATCAGGTAATCGTCTCGGACTCCGCCCTATTACAGTGCAGCTTTACAGGAAGCTTTGAAAATCCTGAGCTTGAACAGATCATCAGCATTATTTCAGTATCGCTGAATGTTGATTACAAAAAAGAGCAGAACAGATACATCCTTTCCGGCCAGGGATGTACAGACAAAAATCATTAGAAACTTTTAAACGAAAAAAATCAAATGAGGCTTTACATAAACCTTATAATGGCCGTACTATTTCTTTTCCTATCGATGTCCCTGCAAGCGCAGGTGCTCGAAAAGAAGATCACGCTACATGAAGACAGAATTGAGCTTGGACAGGCGCTGAAAAAACTGAAGCAGAATTTCGGAGTCAAACTTTCCTATGCCAATAATGCCATTCCTGAAAAGAAAATCATCAGCATTGATGTAAAAGAAGTTAGCTTGAAGGAGGTGCTGGACAAACTTTTTATAGGTACGAATGTCTCCTACCAGCTTATCGGAGACCAGATCGTCCTGAAAAGCGATAAAAAGAAAGAAGTAAAAAAGATCAGCAAAGCAATTAAAGAAGACAGCAGTAAAACGCAACCGCTGAATCAGAATGTGCCGACGCAGAACGAAACCGTCAACAACGAGGAGACCGTTCTGCCCGACACTTCACAAACTACGGTAGTGCAGGAAATAAAACCAGGCCCTACCCCTTCTCAAAAAGAGCTGCGCAGAGCTTACCGGCTTGAGAAGAAAAGGCTGAAGTATTCTTATATGCTGAAGAGAGACAGTCTTTACCGCATGGAGAACACTCCCGGCACGGCCAACCAGCAGCGCTGGAATGAAACTGTGCAGAACCTTAAAAGAGAGATCAGGGAAATCAGAGACAGCATTCAGCAAGGAAGCTATAAGTTATTTCCTCCTGCAAAAGCAGATTCTTCGAGGAGCAAAACGGACTCCGCGTCTGCACCGCTCTCAGGAGATAGCATCCACTACGAAACAAGACCAGCGCAGGTAACTTTTGTAAGTCCGATAGGCACCAATGGCATCCGCTGCGGAAGGATCGTGAACGGCGTTTCTCTGAATATCCTTGGCGGATACTCGGCAGGATTGCAGGGATTTGAATTCGGCGGACTCGTAAACCTGGAAAGAGATTATGTGCATGGAGCACAATTTGCCGGACTTGTGAACCTGGTACGTAACCAGGTGAATGGCGGGCAATTCAGCGGATTGGTTAATGTAGCAGGCAGACGAGTAAAAGGCGGACAATTCGCCGGCCTTATCAATGTTGCCGGCGACAGTGTGACGGGCGCGCAATTCGCCGGACTCATTAATGCCACCCACGGTTCCTTCAAAGGAGTTCAGGGAGCGGGATTGTGCAATGTTGTTACCGGTAATTTTCACGGACCCCAGTTCGGCTTTATCAATGTAACGGCGAAGGAACACAGAGGAACACAGGTGGGCTTTATTAACTATAGCAGCAAACTGAAAGGTGCACAGATCGGCTTCCTCAACGTATGCGACTCTGCCCAGGGGATCCCTGTCGGATTCCTGAGTATTGTAAGACATGGTTATCATAAAATGGAATTGTATGGAGGAGAATCCATGTACGGAAACGTAGCCCTTAAAACCGGCGTAAGGCATTTTTATAATATCCTTTATGCAGGAGGAGAAGTAAGCTCCAATTATTACCGCTGGGCATTCGGATATGGAATAGGTACAGAACACGCAATCGGCGACAGAATAAATCTGGGACTGGATCTGATTGCCATGCACGTCAATGAAAACCAGGCTTTCACCGCGAAGCTGAATCTCCTGAATCAGGCAAGGCTTAATCTGGGCGTGGCGATATCCCGTTCCGCTTCCCTGTTTGCCGGACCTACCTTCAATGTGATGGTCTCACAATATGTAAATCCTGACTATACCTTCGGGTCCAAGTTGGGTAAAGGACAGCTCTATAACAGCACAACAGGCTCCACTCCTACCAATATCAGAATGTGGATAGGATTTAACGGAGGAATACGATTCTGATATTCTAAACAAAACTTTTTATTCAAAATTTAAGACTATGAAAAAAATCATTTTATACCACTGCTATGTCTTTTTAATAATCCTGAGCTTCAGCGGCTGCAACAATTGCAGGCAAGGCTCGGGCAACATCACCACGATGAGTCGTCCGGTAAACAGCTTCAACTCTATAAAGATCGATGGCAGCTTCTTTGTAACACTGAGAAAGGACACTGTATCAAAAGTAGAAGTGATCACGGATGAAAATCTGCAGTCGGACGTGCTGACCTATGTATACGGTAATACGCTGACCGTGGAAACCAATTCAGAAAGGTGCATCCGTAAAGCCAGCATCATGCATATCACGATTTCCGCTCCATCTTTTAATAAAATTGAACTGAGAGGTTCGGGAAATATTACCGGCCTGGATACGATCCCCGGCGACTATCTTCAGGTCGTCAGCGAAGGGTCAGGCGATATAACTCTGACAGCCAAAGCGATTGATATCAATGTCAGCATCCGGGGCTCGGGGCATACGGAGCTCTATGGAACGACAGCCAGTCTCTCGGAAAAGATAGATGGTTCCGGCTCTATACAGGCATTCGGACTTAACGCCTCTACCGCCAATGCAAACATTACCGGATCAGGCCTTATTGAAACCCGTGTGAGCAGCACGCTGAATGCATCGGTAAACGGAAGCGGAAATATTACCTATGCCGGTAATCCCACTGTGAGCAGCCATGTGAAGGGTTCAGGGAGTGTTACGCATCAGTAATAATATTCCATACTGAATTTGTTTGTGATGACACAAACGGGTGAAGAGTATGTCATTTCTATGTCAGCCTGAGCGTAGTCGAAAGCTCTTATCACTGAAAGCACAGGCTTCGTGTATCAGACAATGCTTCGACTACGCTCAGCATGACAGAAACAATTTACATGCTGGCATGGATCACATGTACCCAGCCCTTGTATTTATTTTCAGTCTGACTATCGCTGATCAGGTAGTAATACATCCCGTCATGGACTTTGCTCAGATCCCAGTTGTTGGTATAGCCCTTCTCCAGGAATATTCGTTCGCCCCAGCGGTTGTAGACTTCCAGATCAAAGCGGTTGCCGATGTTGGTGATTTCAAACCCATCGTTGAAAGAATCGCCGTTCGGAGTGATCAGATTCGGAATGAAGAAATAATCGACATTCAGGTGAGAAGAAATAGTATCCAGGCATTGGTCGTCTTTCACAACCAGGTAAATGTCATAGCTGCCATGAGCGTGATGCCCTCCTCTTCCTTTGTAAGAAAAGTCAAGAGAGGCTATAGAGTCGTTTGAAAATGCCTGGGTTGTGTCCGCACTTCCGATCATCCAGTAATATTGTTTAGGAGAAGGACCTGCAGAGAAAGTGCTGGCTGTTCCGTCGAAATCGACATTTACGACATCGTCGAGTCCGACAATCGCTTCGTTAACTGCTTTTATTTTTGCATCTACGAGGGCACAAGGATCATAATTGACATTGAAGGTGATCATAGCTGTATCCAGACAAAGTCCCTGGTTGGTGACCAGGTAAATGGTATAAGCACCCTGAGGGAGACTTCCTCCAGCTCCGTTATAAGCAAAGCTCAACGATGGAGTCGCTGTAGTGGCAAATGCCAGAGAGGTATCGGCGCTTCCATTGATCCAGTAGAATTTATGAGCTTCGGTGCCAATCGCATCAAAAATACTTGAGGTCCCCGAGAAGTTCAGTGTAATTGGCGAGAAGCCATCTACGGCAGTATCAGTCACAGCCGCAATGTTTGCCTGCAGGTTATAGGTACAGACAGGATGCACCACTTTAAAGGTTCTTGTAGCCGTATCGAGACAAAGTCCCTCTCTGATGACCAGGTAAACAGTATAAGTCCCTTCCGGAAGATTTCCCCCTGCCCCCCCGAATGCGAAAGTGCGGGATGAAGTGGGAGAAGAGGAAAAGGCAGTACTCGTATCTGCGCTTCCCATCATCCAGTAATATTGATGCGGCTCAGTACCGGCAGCATCAAAAACACTGTTCGTTCCGTTGAAATTCACCGTGGTAGGATTGGTATCATCGACCGTCGTGTCTGCCACCGGATTAATAGCTGACTGAATAGTATAAGTACAGTGAGGATGTACCACGTTAAATGTTCTTGTCGTGGTATCCAGACAAAGCCCTTGCCTGATCACCAGGTAAACAGTATAGGTACCTTCCGGAAGATTTCCTCCAGCTCCGCCGAATGCGAAAGTGCGGGATGAAGTGGAAGAAGTAGAAAAAGCAGTATTCGTATCTGCACTACCGATCATCCAGTAATACTTATGAGGCTCGATACCCACAGCATCAAAAACGCTGTTCGTTCCGTCAAAATTAACAGTGGTAGGATTTGAATTGTCTACTGTAGTATCTGCCACAGGATTGATGCTGGCCTGAAGGTTATAGGTACAGGACGGAGGAGGCACGCAGCCGCTGATGGTTATTTGTTTGGTAGCGGTAAAGGTATGACCGCAGGTAGCATCGTTCACACTCATAGTAACTGTATACGAACCATTCGCCGCATATGTATGAGAGGGACTTGCCAGGCTGGAAGTCGGACTACCATCGCCGAAATTCCAGACTATGCTGGCAGGATTAATGCTTACATTGCTGAGAAAATAATTCTTGAACTGATAAGAGAAGCTGGCATTACATGCAGTTGACGAAGCAGAAATTACCGGCAGTTCGGGGCTGAGCCAGGCTACATTAATTAGCCCTCTGAAGGTGCTGCCTGAACCTATGGAAAGAGTGCTATAAGTAGCCGAAGCAGGCGTATTAAGATTATTGATCACTCCTATAAAATTACCAGTAGAGGGAGAGCAATAAAGATTGCCGTCGGGCCCTAATTGCATGCTCCAGGAAGCGCTGCCAGAAATTGTTCCTGAAGCCGCCGAATTTACATCAAACCATTGAACTATCGTTCCCTGCCCTGACGTATAAATTGTATTTCCATCGGGAGAAAATTCGAGACCAACGCCATGAACCCCGGTATTTGCCGATTTAATTTGTGAGCCTATCGTTCCGGTTGTTCTGTCAAAATTATAGATAACGAGATTTGTGCCGCCCGCCCATGCAATTTTATTCTGACAAGGGCTCAATTTAAGATATGACTGGTTGTTACTTACATTATAGCTGGAAGGAGTTTTTACCTGATCGGCTAGTGCTGTTACACCCGATGCAGTTACACTCCAAACTTTAAATGTATTACTTCCCTGAGCGTGACTGATGATCCAGTAATTTCCTTTCCCGTCGTTTCCCGCAGTAATCGATTCATCCACCTGAGCTGACGCAATAAGCAAGGTTGGTCCGCTCAAATAAACAGCCTGTCCGGATCCATTCTTTTTGAATTTATAGTAATTGATTCCATTCCCACCACACAACCCTCCGGTAATATCATTACCTACAAAAAGATAATATACGCTATCAGGATTGGCAGGGTCAGGAATTGCAGTGCCCCCACCCGTTGAAGATCCTCCACAAGTAACGTCGGTGATCATATTTCTTACCGTGGCGTTGGCGACATTCCTGGCTTCCATCGTATTGCTGTAAATGGCCATATTACCCGCCCGGTCGCTGACCGCTGTGGATGCTTCGACGAATTCAGATCCTGGATTAGAAGCGGCTCCTGTTGCAGTGGGCACTGTTGATGTAGGAAAATTTCCTGTTGGAAAATTCACCCCCCCGCCAGCGCCAAAGCGCCATTGAGGAGAAAGCGTATAAGGTGATACCACCTGTGCAAACAAACTCCCGTTCACGAAAAGAAAAAACAGAAAGAGAGAGACGGATTTCAGTAAAATCTTCATTGCAGAGTTTTTTGTTTTTATGATTTTATAATTGACTTTTTTGATATAATTATTGTAGTTTTCTACGATAACCATAAATATGACTTACATTATTAATATTAAATATATGAAATGTTAATATTCAACTGGATTTATAGGGAAATTTAAGGAGTATTTCGGTCAACTTGCGATGTAAATTTCAGGCAAAATAAGAACTTTAAAAACAAGCAATATCGTGAAGCCAGGAGTAAGAAACTTCCCGTCAATCCAAATGAAAAGAAATTTTAAGGTATCGGGAAGACTATTAAAAAAAAATCAAGAGTATATAAAACATATGCTTGCCCCAAGCCTCTGAATTTGTATATCGGAGTAAAATCTTCTACATTCATAGACTAAGAAACTCAGGTGTTCAGAACAGAAATTTCCATTAATCCCTCTCCCTTCAGGATTGATCACAGATCGAAATTTTTTACGATCGGATCCTGCTTTTCCGATGTCATGGGTGAAAAGCTTCTGGAAAATAAATTCAGAACATTGGTCAATCCATTCGGGACTGTATTCAACCCTCATTCCATCTTCAGCCTCCTGAATGCCAGCCTGGGTAAGGATAATCCTTTTGAAGATGATTCTGTCGAATCGAATGGTATCTGGTACAACTACCACTTCCATTCGGAAGTTTCGGCCCTAAGCCGGAAAGAATTAAACGATACGATCCATAAAAAATTAACGTTTGCTTCAGATTTCCTGAAGCAAACGAAAGTTCTGACGATCACCTTCGGTACTGCTTTTGTCTATAAGCTTCAGTCAAATCAGCATCTGGTCTGCAATTGTCATAAGCAGCCTTCTGCCCTTTTCAGCCGGGAACTATTGAGTGCTGAACAAATCAGCAACGCCTTTCATGCTTTTTATGAAAAACTTATCCGCTTTAATCCGGACCTGAAAATTATTCTGACCGTTAGCCCGGTCAGGCATATTAAAGATACCATCCCCCTGAACAGCCTGAGCAAATCTATTCTGCGACTGGCCTGTCATGAAATTTCTGATAAGCATGAAGACATCTCCTACTTCCCCGCTTATGAGATCATGATGGACGATCTGCGCGATTACCGGTTTTATAAAAAGGATATGATCCATCCTTCGGAAGTTGCCGAAGAATACATCTGGGATAAATTCTGCGACACATACATCGAACCTTCCTCCCTTGATTTCATGAAAGAATGGGCCGGGATCCGGAAAGCACTGGATCATAAAGCATTTCATCCGGAGTCTGCCAGCCATCAGGCCTTCATCCGGGAAACAATACGCAAAATCAAAAGTTTATCCTCACAGGCAGACCTCAGTGCTGAATTGTCCCAATTGGAAAATCAGCTGAAATAACACACTGCCCGAACACACGATCATGACGCATTTGACAAACCAACATAACTCAAATTCAAAACCCAATAGTCTTCTTCACGAGACCAGTCCCTATTTGCTGCAGCACGCTTACAATCCGGTGGAATGGTATCCCTGGGGGAAAGAGGCGTTGGACAAAGCGAAAAAGGAAGACAAGCCTATTATTGTCAGCATCGGATATTCGGCTTGCCACTGGTGCCATGTGATGGAACGTGAATGTTTTGAAAATGAAGACGTGGCCAGCCTGATGAACCAACATTTCATCAACATCAAGGTCGACCGTGAGGAACGTCCCGATGTCGATCAGATCTACATGGAAGCTTTGCAGTCCATGAGCCTGGGAGGAGGATGGCCATTGAATGTATTCCTGACTCCTGATGCAAAACCTTTTTATGGAGGCACCTATTTCCCTGCCCCGCATTGGATGAATTTACTGGAGCAGATTCACCAGGCATTCGGAAGCCACCGTGCCGACCTGGAACATTCGGCGGAGGAATTCACCAAATCGCTGAATCATAGCGACAGTCATAAATATGGCCTCAGCAGCAAAACCGTAACCTTCAGTAAAGAAGAGCTTGATCCTATCTTTCAGAAGCTGGAAGCGAAGTTCGACAAAAAAGCCGGAGGCCCGAACAAAGCGCCCAAGTTCCCTATGCCTTCCACGTACCTGTTCCTGCTCCGGTATTACCAGATTACAAAAAACGAAGCTGCGCTGAGGCATATTAAACTGACCCTTGACCGCATGGCGCACGGAGGTATCTATGACCAGATCGGCGGAGGCTTTGCCCGCTACTCGACCGATGCCGAATGGTTCGCGCCCCATTTTGAAAAAATGCTCTACGACAACGGACAGCTATTGAGTCTTTATTCAGAAGCTTATACCCTGACGAAAAATCCATTGTACAAAGAGGTCGTTTATGAAACCATTGCCTGGCTGAAGAATGAGATGGTAAATCCGGAAGGCGGATTTTATTCGGCACAGGATGCTGACAGCGAAGGCGTGGAAGGAAAATTTTACGTCTGGACGGCTGAAGAAACAGGAGAAATTTTAAAAGAAGACGCTTCTTTGTTCAACGAATATTACAATATCGTGCCGGCTGGTAACTGGGAGCATGGCGTAAACATCCTGTTCAGAAATTTATCCAATGAAGCATTCGCCAATAAGCATAAGATCAGCCTGGGGGCATTGGAAAATAAAGTCAGAAGCTGGAAAAAAATCATCCTTGAAAAAAGAAATAAAAGAATCAGACCCGGACTTGACGATAAAATCCTTGCCTCCTGGAACGGCCTGATGCTGAAAGGACTTGTAGACGCCTACAGGGCCTTCGATGAGGAAGAGTTTCTAAAGCTGGCGGAAGCGAATGCCCTTTTCCTGAAAGAAAAAATGAGAGCCGGAGATAGACTTTTCCACAGCTATAAAAATGGCAAAGCGACGATCGATGGATACCTGGAAGATTACACCTTCGTAATGGAAGGCTATATCGCCCTTTATGAAGCAGGCTTTTATGAACAGTGGCTGCGTGAAGCAGAAAAGCTTTGCACCTATACCCTTGAAAATTTTTATGATGCTGAAGAAGAGCTGTTCTTCTTCACCGACAATAATTCCGAGAAGCTGATCGCGAGAAAGAAAGAACTGTTCGACAATGTGATACCGGCATCCAACTCGGCCATGGCTGCTAACCTTTTCAGACTCGGGATCCTGCTCGATAAAAAGGAATATTCGGAAATCTCTCAGAAGATGCTTTCCAGGGTTAAACACCTGGTCAAAGAAGAACCTGGATTTCTTTCCAACTGGGCCAGTCTGTTTGCCAGTCAGGTCTCTCCTACTGCCGAAGTCGTTATCTCAGGAAAAGAGTATCTGAAATTCAGAAAAGATATAGACAAAGTTTATCATCCCAATAAAGTTATGGCAGGAACAGAAACGTCAAGCGACCTACCTTTACTTCAGGACCGAAATGCTGTAGATGGCAAAACCATGGTGTATGTGTGTTATAACAGAGCCTGTAAGCTACCGGTGGACCGGGTAGATAAGGCTTTGGAACTGCTTCAATAGAGCCTTGGAGTGATTTGAACCGTTCAACAAGCTCAAAGACCAGGAAGTGGGAAGGAGATTAGAAATTTACTATTCGGAAGTAATTTTCAGAATGGTTGAAAAACCTTTTTTAACTTTGTACTCTTCCCCGAAGGTCTTACCCGCTGTAAAGCTTTTCTGAAATAAAACGTTGCCTGCTTCATCGTATACCGATAAGAGCAGGGATTGATTTCGGTGCAGCCAGAAATAAGGAACCCCTTTATTTTCCCAGATTACTTTTCCTTTCACCGACATATGAGGAGCCGACTGATATAAAACCATCGGCTTTCCTGATTCGACACTTATAGAATAATAAAAAAGAGCATTTTCACTGTTACTGAATTTTCTTGACTTAAAAGATATAAAATTCAGTTTCTTTCTTAAGTAATCAGGAGAATTAAAAAGAAACGTCGTA
>JBJMLY010000038.1:0-9180 GCA_045805025.1 Cytophagaceae bacterium
CCGGCCGAGACATCTATCATTACTTTGGGATGAATGCGGCGGAATTCTGCTGCCCAGCGCTGAGCCAAAGGATACAGGCCGAATGCTCCGGATAAAGAAATAGCACCTTCCAGTTCCTTGCTCATCTGTTGTGTTTTCTCTTCGCTGCCGCCGCATCCGCTCATAAGCAGTGACAGGCTTAGCAGACCTGCATAAAGTATCTTTTTCATCACACTATTCTGTTTATTAATAATACGATTCCAGTATTTCCGATTCAGCCTTTACCAGCCCTGGCGACAACCTCAGGTAGCCGGCTTCAGGTACGAACTTCTGACCATCCGTGAGAATCCATTTAAAAAATTCAATCACGAGCCTGTCTTTGGGCGGTCCGTTCGACACGAAATAAAGTTCTCGGGCCGGCGGTGACGGATATCTTCCCTGTGCCATCGCATCGATGAACTTCTGATGGTCTCCATAAAAATTCTCCTCTTCGTCAATGGTACCGTTGTTATTAAAATCGATTGGAATGATTCCTAGTCCTTCATAAGGCTTTTGCGTGCGCAGGTCGTATACATAAGCGATGTTGTTAAAACCGATGGAGAATTTATCCTTGCGCACTGCCTCGGCTAGTCCGGGATCACCGAAAACCCCCGTACCTTTCAGGTCCTCCTGGGCCTTACCCAGAAATTTAGCCCAGGTTTCGCCTGCACCGGAAGCATCGGAGCGCGTATAAACATTCAGATGATCTTCCGAACCGTTATTCAATACGTCGCCCCATGTTTTAAAAGAAGAGCCGAGCCATATCCTGAGAAACTTTTCTTTATTAAGACCTTTACTTAAAATATCCCTGCCATTCGGATTCGATGTGTTAAAAGTAGGCACCACCGCATCACGCGCCACTGTAATCCCCCAGGCTCCCTTACTGATCTCTTCCGCTTTGAGATCTCTCGATACCATACCCAGGTTCACATTGTCGGACAGAGCATCAGCCATTCCTTTCCCCGCCCCGCCTGCGGAAATATCAACACGTACCCTGGGATGAATTTTTTCAAATTCCTTTCCCCATTTTACGACAAGCGGATAGAGAGCGAAGGCACCCGAAATGGTAATCGTGCCTTCAAAAACATCTTTGCCTTTTTGCTTCTCATCCCTGCATCCTGAAAAAAATATCAGGGTTAAGGACAACAAAGTCATTCTGAATAATTTCATGTGCATTCTTTATTAATCGGCAATATCAAATACTACTGGCCAGGTCATTCGCAAGGGAACGACCTGATTCTTTTTCTTAGCAGGCTTCCAGGCCGGCATTTTTCTGAATACCCTCAGCGCTTCTTCATCAAAACCCTGGCTACCTGAAGACTTCGCGACTTTCAGCTCGGTAATTGTTCCGTCCACATTTACGACAAAACTTATTTTGACCGTTCCTTCACGCTCTTCATCCAGCTCTCTCTGCGGATATTCAATATGCTTTCTTACAAACTTGAAATACTCCGACAGTCCGCCGGGAAACTCTGGCATCTGCTCGGCCCATGTTTCTATTTTAACAACGGGCGGTTCTGTTTTAACCGGTCCCGGATCCACCGGTAAAGGTTGCTTAACGCCCTCCTGTGTCTTATCTCCGGGATTCGAATTTTCAAGATCCTGATTATTGGCAAGTTCATCCTTCTTCACTTTGCTGTCTTCCTGCACGTCTGGTTCTGTATTCTTAATCATTTCCACCTCTTTTGGAGGTACCACTTGCGGGGGCTGAACGATCTCGTCGGGAGGAGGAGCAGGCAGATCCACTTCCGTCATGGTCATAGTCACATCGACAAGTTCTTCTTTGCCTTTCTCCTTTCCGAAAAAATAATTCCAGGCCACAGGAGCGATTAGTATCAGGGAAAATACAGTAGCGGCAATCAGCAGGGCTCCGGTTACATAATTACCGTATGCTCTCCGCAGCGCGTAGGCTCCGTATTCCTTATTCCTTTTCTCAAAAATTATTTCGTTGATACTTTCCTTACTCATCTCAGATTTTTTTAATCAGATCCAGCTCTTTCTCGGTAATATCCACAATGGCATATTTCCTGATGTTGGTAATATGCATTTCATCCAGGATGTCTACCAGATTTTTAAAATTAGCGTTGTCCTCGGCCTTAATAAGCACGACAAGATCCTTGATCTTACTATTGCTGGAGGCCAGGAGACTTCTGATGCCTTCGGGGGAGTAATCGGTCTCAGTCAGTTTGATGTCATTCAATCCGCGATACCAGAATATTCTGTCTTCCTTGCTGATCAGAATTGTTAACGCTTTCGACTCCTTTACAGGGATCTTAGGCGCATCTTTGGTTTTATCCGGAACAATTACCTTCATGGTCTGAGGTTTGTTAAAAGTAGTCGTCAGCATAAAAAAGGTAATCAGCAGAAAGGCCAGATCGACCATGGGAGTCATGTCAATTTTCGTAGAGATCTTCTTACTTCTCTTTTTATCCTCTCCCCCTTTGTTTGAATTTATTTCCGCCATGGTTATAACTCTTTATGTCTTATAATTTTTTAGGTCTTTGCTCCAAAGACGTAATCAGGTTAAATTTATTAATCTTCAGACTTTGCAGGGTACTGATAATCTGTTTTACTTTTTTATAATTCGAAGCCCGGTCCCCCTTGATCGCAATATCAATCTCAGGATTCGCCAGCCTGGCATAGAGTATCCAGTCTTTAAGCTCATTACCTGCCGAATCAGAAGGAATACCATGCTGCACCACTCTTTTTCTTTCGGCCTCGCTCAGATCCAGGTAGTTTTTCAGAGCAGACACTGGCAGACCAAAAGAGGACAAAAGGGAAAATTCTTTTTTGTCATGCGGGGAGAACCGGATGTTGTATTTCAGGGAGATCCTGTCCAGCATTTTGGCTCTCACCGTTTGTGCCTCAGCTCCGATGAATACATTCCCATCCTTTTCCACGAAAATGGTCAGCAGATTCTTCTCATTCAGCTTCACCTCGCTTATGGAGGAAGGAATATCGACGACCACCGTTTCCGCCGGCTTGAATTTAGTGGTGAGCATAAAGAATGTCAGAAGCAGGAAGGCCATATCGCACATGGCCGTCATGTCTAAGGAAATATTCTTTCTCGGTATCTTTACTTTTGGCATGGACGATCAATTATTCCTGGTAAGAAGCTGAAAAGCTTTGGGTAATGCTGAATCCGATCTCATC
Organism: Cytophagaceae bacterium; assembly: GCA_045805025.1. Classification (GTDB taxonomy): domain Bacteria; phylum Bacteroidota; class Bacteroidia; order Cytophagales; family Cytophagaceae; genus DATMOV01. Next base: position 3,172 of record JBJMLY010000038.1, read on the forward strand.
GATGCTGTATGTCAGCGTATCGATCTTGCTGGTAAAATAATTGTACGAGATAATCGCCAAAGCCGAAGTCGCGATTCCCAAAGCGGTATTGATCAGTGCTTCAGAAATACCGTTGGCCAGGGCTATCGCGTCCGGAGCGCCCGCCGTCGCCAGCGCGGCAAAGGCTTTGATCATACCGATTACTGTTCCCAGAAGCCCGATCAGGGTAGCCACGGAAGCGAGTGTGGCAATAATGGTAAGATTTTTTTCCAGGATCGGAAGCTCAAGAGAGGTGGCTTCTTCCACCTCTTTCTGTACGCCAAGTACTTTCTGGTCTTTGGAAAGCTTCGGCTCTTTGAAAAGCTTCTGATATTTCTGCAATGCAGCCTGCACGACGTTACCGACAGATCCTTTATGCCGGGCGCATCGTTCAATGCCTCCCTGAATGTTGTTTGAATCAAGATCCGCCTTCACCTCTTTCAGGAAAGAGTTCAGCGATCCGTTTCCGAAGGCTCTGGTGATGGTGATAAATCTCTCGATGGAAAAAGTAATCACCATCAGAAAAAACGACATCAGTACAGGAACAATAATTCCTCCTTTATACACAATCCCCAGGTAATTATCGGGATGGTTCTCCAGGTCCCCTTCTTTAAAGTTTAACGGACTCCCCAGTACAAAAAAGTAAAGGAGGAAAGAAATAATAATAGTCAACGGAATTACAATTCCGGCGAACAAGGTTGAAATTTTATCGGATGATGAATTACTCATGGTATTTTTATTTTTATAATTAATAGTTAAGGAATCGGATTCGCTCTGAAATCGTCCGGATTATAAAGGTTCAATGTTGCGTTCCAGGTAGCGTTAATCACTTTAATAAATTCGTTGGCCAGCAATGCCTGTCCTTTAGGGGTTGGGTTCGTCCTGTCTAAAGAAAAGAATCCGCCGAAGTCTGGCCCCAGAGAAGGATGGTTTGTCCTGATAATGGAGCTTCCGTATTTGATCCCGTACAAAGGGTCTGTCAGTTTCGTGTAAAAATTATTGAGGTCTACAATGGCTACTCTTACACCGGCGGAATTTTTCGCGTTCACTACCGTTCTGATCGCCGCGTTGTAGGCATCGATCTGGGTTCTTAAAGCCGTTACTTCAGAAGCGTCCAGCACGTCCGCATTCAGAATAGGCGCATTGAATCCCCTGCCTGTCCTTGAATTGGTGTTGGCCGTGCAATTTCGTACCGACTTCGGATCGATTTGTCCGATCCCTACCGAATCCAGCAGGTTGCTTCTCACAATAAAATCTTTCGATGTACTCAGCTGACGGATACCCGCTGTGGTCTGTATGGCAAAATTATTTTTATTGCCGGTAGTCCCGCTGAATAATCCCGGAACACCGATCAGGGTATTCAGGCTATCGGCATAAGTCTGATTGGGAAACCTTACCGGATTTTTGGCCGGATCGGTCGTGCTCGTCAACCTACGGTTGTTATTGGTCACCACCGGAAACTGATCCACATAAGGTACAAGGGCTATTACTCCTTTTGATCCCGGTACAGCCAGCAGGCTATCAAGCAGGTCGCTGACGTTCTGCTGAAATACCGCCGTCGTAACCAGAGCTGTCGTCCCGCCACTGGTGGCGTATCGGAGGGCATCGACTTCTCCAAGATGCACGGTGAAGAAGCTGGCATTCCGCTGCTTTGCCTCACTGGCAATACCAAGTGTAGTAACCGGCACTATCCGGTCGTAATATGGCTTGGGATTATTAAAATTTGTACCTGCCGAAACCGCTGCGGTATTGATATTCGCAGTCCTGATAAAAGGAACCGATAAATTGGTAATAGCCGACTGGGTTCCGGAGTATGGAAGTATGCCTGTTTCTCCGGGCTGCGCCGAACCTGAAATGGAAACCGTGGTGCAGGCAGGCATCACCAGCAAGTATCTTCCCTTACCCGATGTCCCTGAAAATCCATTCACCGAGTTTATATCCGGCTGTACAAAAGATAAAGAAGGATTCACTTCCTTGAGCTTTTGCGCGATCAGGTTGGGAAAAGAGTTGTTCTGTCCTTCGGTATAAAGCGCATTATCCATGAAGCCTGCAGAAGCAGTGGCTCCCACGGCGACATATTTGGTAAAGTCCGCGTTGCCAGCAGTGGCTACGCCTGGCCCCGGAGCCTCATAGAATTTAGGCTTGCAGGAGGTCATGGCTGCGAGGAGGCTCAGAAAAATGAAGAATGCGAGTCCGTTTCTTAACGGAGAGATTCTTACGAGTATTTTTTTGTGTATAATTTTCATAATAACGAATGTTCAGAATTATTTCTTTGAATTTTCAAACAGACCATCGATGGTCAGGGATACATAGTACAGGGCGCCGATCGTCGGCCCGGCCGCATACTGGATATATTTTCTGTTCAGAATATTTGAGCCTCCGATCTTGATCGTCGACTTCAGCTCAGGCATTCTGTAGTTAAGCTGTGCATCGAACGTATAGTAAGAAGGCACTGTACCGTTCGCGAGCGGACTCTGCCAGAGGAATGAATTCTGGTATCTCCAGATGACATTAAACCCAAGGTTCTTGACAATTTCACGGTTACCGAAGGAAATATTGGTAGACCATTTCGGCGTATTGAAACCTGTTACAAAGACATCCGGATTTTTATTCTGAGAGATGTTGTTGTAGTTGAGATTACCGCCGATGGTATACTTCTTATAGAAATTGTAAGAAAGCGCGATAGCCGATCCGTAGTTATGATAGGTCTGTTTAGCATTGGTGTAGACTCTGTAACGGGTCTGGTTCGTTTTGCTGAGCATGTCGGTTGCAGCTTCATCAGAGCCCACTTTTCCGGTGGTCGGTACAGCTACATCAACCTGTCCGAGGAAGCCATCGTAAATATTGAAGTAACCATCCAGGTCAACGGTCAGCTTATTATTCAACAGCACACTTTTGTATCCGGCTTCGAACGAGTTGATCTGCTCGGGCCTGGTCGGCTTAAGATCGGTAGCCTGCAGAATTCCTTTTTCCTTTAGTGCCGCCTGGTTTCTGCTATAGCCTGCTGCCACGTCGGCATTGACTGCCGCGTTGAAATCATTCACTGAGCTAAGGGTAAAGGAATTTTCAAGATAACCTAACCCGTTGTTCACGCCGCCAAGACCACCGATTCTTCTTACGCCTCCGTTATTCACATATGACAGGGCTTCAAAAAGCGAAGGGAATCTGTAACCATTCTGATACGAAACACGGAAGTTGTGTTTCTTCGCCGCCGTATACACGGCCGCCACTCTCGGATTGAACTTTGGATTGTAGCTCAGGTTCTGGTCAATTCTCAGCGAGGTAACAAGCTTCAGTTTTTCATCCAGCAGAAGTTTGGTTGCCTGCACGAAGGCTCCGTATTTGGAATAGTAGACAGGGTTGCCGTCGGGCGTATTTCTCTGATCCGGAGGAAGCGTAAAATCCACATAGTTATTCCCGTCAGGCAGAATCTGGTAAACACGGTAATCGGCTCCTACCAGGATGCGGGCGAATTTTACTTTATCCGCAAAATCGTATTGGGCGTCCCCATGATATAAACGGGTTTTCAATTTCAGCGCAGCGCCGCCTGTGGCAGGAGCGCCCGGATAAATAGAAGCATGATCCCAGTTATTGATTCCTATGATTGTATTTTTAGTAGCTTCGAATTGAGCACTGCCGGGCTGAGGTCTTCCCGCATCCGCAAGCGATCTTGCATTGTTCATGGCTGTGGCCAGATCCACCCCGTTATTCAGGTCGTTCTGAAGCGAAGACTGAAAATCGCTGGACCATTTGGTGTTGTCCTTGAAAGTAAGATCGAGGTTGTCGGCCAGAGGCTTCAGGTTATAGGACTGACCAGAATTTTCGAGAGACATATAGGTCCGGAGCAGGAAGTTCGAACCTTTAAGCTCCAGCTTGTGGTTCTGGACGACATAATTATTAAGCCTGATCTTATTTCCACGTTGAAAAAGACCATCCATTAAACCATATCTGTAATTGTAGCTCAGTACCAGGTCATCTTTTAATTTGTAGTAAAGCCCGGCGTCCGCTTTGGCATTTTTAACTTCCGGATTGATCAGGTCTTTCTCCCAGTATCCTGTTCTTCTCACATTGAAGGTCTGATCCTTTCCCTGGTAGAAAGCGGATATCGCCAGGTTGTTACCGCTTTCATCTCCGTATTTGTTCCAGGCGTCATAAGCAGGATTGTCGCTTCCAGATAACTGAGGAAAAGCCGGATTGGCCGTACTCAGATTCTGAGGATTCTGGTCTGTGGTCGTATTGGATATCCAGTCGATACCCTGGAAATAACTTGCGTTTACTTTGAAGGCAAACTTATCGTTGAAAGCTTTCGCATAGCGGATAGCCGTTTCCGACATCAGGTTGTTTCCGTAATTTTTATTGTTGATGGTAAACTTATCGTTGACATGGTTGATACCTCCTCTCTGATAAAAGCTCAGACCCTGGTATTTAAAAGGACTCTTGGTGATCATATTGGCCATACCATTGATGGCATTCATGCCATAGAGCGCAGATGCAGCTCCCGGCGTAATTTCCACACTTTCAATATCAAGCTCATTGGGACCAATCGTATTTCCCAACGGAACACCAAGAGCAGCGGCCTGCATATCGATGCCATCCACCAGCTGCATAAAACGGAAGTTATTCGGTGAATTGAAACCGCGTGTATTCGGCACTTTAAAGGTGAGACTGGAAGTAGTCATGATCACCCCTTTCTGGTTAGCCATCGCATCAAAAAAAGTTGGCGAAGGATTTTCTTTAATCGTTTTCTGGTCAATCACCTCGATCGCTACAGGAGCTTTGGAAATTTTCTCCGGCATCCGTGAAACGGAGTATACCACGGTTTCTCCCTCTACATTGCTGGTATCTACCGGCAATCCGTTGCTGACAACTTTACCGTTTGATCTGAGAGAAATATTCAGCGGCGTTTCAGGCCCCGTGTATTCAATTTCTTTGGGTTCATAACCAGGAAAAGAAACCAAAATAGTAAAGGGAGGCTTCTGTTCCGTTTCAAAACTATAAGTCCCGTCTTCTGCGGTAGTGGCTCCGCTGGTACTGTCTTTGGTAATAACCGCTACGCCGGAAACGGGCTGGCCTGTTTTTTCATCGGTAATCTTTCCAGAAATGGTGATAGGCTCGGTCTGGGCAAAAGAATCACTTTGCCCGGCAGCCGTATATATAAGTGTGATCAATAGTATCTGTAGTATTCTTTTCATTTTCTTAAAAATTAGGTTTCGAATCAGGTATAGTTTGCTGCTTCCCCCTTGAAAGGGAGATTGTTTATATATGCCCCAAAGGGCAACAGCTTAAATGCATAATCTCTATGGATTTAGTAGAGATTAAATTATAAAAAAGATTTTTCATATTCTTCTAAATTAAAACTTTGAGCAAGGGTTGTATTGTCCAGAATATAGGCTGTCCTGTCTCTTACCTTTTTCATGGTTTTTCTTACCAGGCAGGTCGCTTCATCTTCACACTCGTCACACCTTTTATAAGCCATTTCACTGACACAGGGTATGGGGGCCAAAGGTCCGTCAAGAATACGTATGATTTGTCCGAAGGTAATTTCAGAGGCAGGCTTACCCATAATATAGCCGCCATTGGGCCCTCTCCTGCTTTCCAGAAGACCATGCTTCTTCAATTCAAGCAATATGGTTTCCAGAAATTTCTGTGGGATATTTTCTTTGCCCGATAGCTCAGAAATATGGACCAGATTTTCCTTACTGGCCAGGTATATCATCGCTTTTAATCCGTATTTGCTTTTCTTAGTTAGCATTATCTCTATAGACTAGATAGACAAAATTATTATAAACAGCTCTTATTTGCAAATTTCTTTTTCAAGAAAATTACTGTTAGAGTATAATTACCATAAAATCAACTAATTAATTTAAATAAAAAAAGATAATTGTTTCTTCTTTCACGCATTTTCAGTCCAGGCAGATTTAAATATTCAGCAATACGAATGGATATATCAATCAGGCAGTAGCTTTACAGCAACCTTATTTCCGGATTCAG
>JBJMLY010000039.1:0-2891 GCA_045805025.1 Cytophagaceae bacterium
ATCATGCCTGTTTGAGCGAATGCATAATTTACCGTGATAATAAATAATGCTATGAACGCTGAGCCTGTTCTTTTCATTCTGTTCCGGTAGACATCGTATTCCGTTCGAAGCAGGAGTAACGCATTCTTATTTATTAACTACCGAAAAGTTCGCTGCTTCTTTTTTAATATCGGTAATGTTCGATCCTTCAATGGTTACAGTTCCATTGGCGGTATTATCGATCCATAAAGCATGCTTTCCTTCAGCACCAATCCCTGACTTTGAAATTTTAATATTTTTGAAAATTGCATTTGACAGCTCAGGCTTTACCTGGTAATCAATGCGCGAAACAATACTCATGGCATCAGAGAAGCTGTTGTCGATATTGATATTCTTGATTTCAAGCCCTGATATACTTCTCTTGTCAAGGCAGATGGAAATAGCGGCGCGCCAGTCCCAGCTATGGTCAAAGCCGCCGCTGGTCTTTATATCACAGTTTTCAATGACCGTGGTGCCGCTGAAATGATTATTTACTGTTGGGTCCTCGGTCGGAAATGTCGTGCTGATAAGAATTGCGGAGCCTGGAGAGATATCGGTGAACACGCAATTGCTGATCTTATTACTCTCGCCTCCGTAGATAGCGGCTCCATTGGCAAGGAAAGGAAGCGATCCCGTGCAATGATCGATCGTGTTGTTGCCGGGCTTAAATTTATTGCGCAGGAATGTTGCCGGCCACATGGCAAAGCAGTCGTCTCCCGTACCGCGTGTCGTGCAGTTTTTTATAGTAGATCCATTCATTCCAACACAGAAATTAACGCCGTCGGCAATTAAATTCCGGAAGCGACAACCTTCTACCAGTAAGTTTTTAGAGTTTTCAACCCAGACACCAATTTTAGTATGTTCGATCCAAAGACGTGATATCGTGGAATTTGTTCCATAAGATCCTACGATGCCATCATTTCCTTCGCTGTCGTCTCTGTGCTCAAGTTTTCCTATAATGGCAAAATCAGAAAGATGGATGTTGCTGCCAAAAGCGCTGATCCTAACGCGCTTGTAGGGCTCTTCTCCATAGAGACTATCATCGCCCACCAGGGTTGTATGCCACATACCCGCACCTTGTATACTTGTATTTTCTGTTACGTCAAGCGTTCCGGTGATTTTATAAGTACCCGCGGGAATCCATACTGTTTTTTTTGTTTCACCGGCTTTAGCGATGCATTTTTTAAAAGCATTGGTATAATCCCCGCTAAAGTTTTCATCCATAAAGCTTTTATCAGTAACCGACAATGAATTTTCCGGAGCGTTTAATGGAGCCGCTATGTTTTCAAGATCAACAAGATCGATGATACAGAATGCAGCCGTATTTCCTTTCTGATCATCCCGCTGAATTTTAATCATGTCACCTTCATTGATCTGTATGTCTTTCATTCTGATTTCATCGTAGAAATTTCTCGGCTTACCAGCTTTAGGATCGTTGCTGAAGGGATAATTTCCATAAAGCATCGTGTAACGCGATGAAATCCCAAGATGATTAATCAACTTTCCGTTTTTGTAAATACCAATGGTGGCGCTGGCGCCATTGCCTTTTTCGCTGTCGGGCAGGCTGAACCGGACGACGATCGAGTTCGCCTTTTTTGTGGATTTAAATTCCACATACTGTTTTTTTGAATTCAGCTTCACGCACTTCTGTCCCGACGATTCTGTTTCGACCAGGAATGGGCCATACTTAGGTCCCATGACTGTTCCATTCGTTTTCATATTCTCTGCTTCGTAGGTCGTCCAGGGAATATCTGCACCCCGCTTTTCCTGAGCGGAGGATGCGAGGGTACAAAAAGCAAATAAAATCAAGATGTATTTATGCATACTATTTACGGTTGTTTAATTTCTGTTTTCGGCTAATGAGTAGATTAAGCTTTACAAGATTGTAATTTTTTTTGACAATATTTTACTCACCGGCAACTGTGATTGAGAGACAGCTTAAATCTCTGGTAGAAGTTTAAAAGACTTTCATTCCGGGACTACTGTTTTAAAGCTCTCTCGTAGTCTTCAAAACGGAGTTTCACGATCTTTGACCTGTTCTCATTTCTTAAAACGACTCCTTCAGACTTTTTTGAGGCGTTGTCGGATAATGCAACATTTGTAACGGGAATGAATTTCCTGAGATTCTCCAGTATGGTTCGATGAGACATATCGCCCAGCTCAAACTCAACCGAAGGCACATACTCAAATTGCGGAAACCTGCTTTTTAAATCCGATCGGTTAAGAAAATTCTGACCATAAGTGATTCCCGTGGAGGTCTCCCGTTCTCTCCAGGTTGAAATTTCCTGTAATGGCAGATTGAGCATGGATAAGTCTTTGTATTCAGCAATGTCAAAAACACGGAATCCGTTCTTGTCCTGCCCATACCATTTCGAATTGGCCGATGTCTTTCCTCCATAAAACTCTCCATAGATAACTGTAAAGATATCCGTTTCCGGTACCTGGATATTGAGTGTCTTTAATCCGTCTACGATGCCTTGCGCATTGTCGAAATAAAGATCATCGGAATGATGTAAAATAAGCTCTCTTGCTCCTACCAGATACTGGCCTCCGTAACATATGATCCTTGCATTGGTACCATCAATTTTTTCGGTAGCATACATTATTTCATTTTCAATGGGCGTAGTAAGCTCATTCTTCAGTCTTCCTCTTTCGCCCAGCTGATGCAGCGTCAGAATAGAGGGATACTTTGTAAGCGTATTAATCTTCTCTTTCCCGAATTCTGCAATAAGCTCTTTGATCATAGGTAAACAGGTCTTCGAATAAATACTAGCGACACTTCCTCAGCCAATACTTCCCTTGGATAGCCAGTGTGCTATCCTTGCCCCGGTTTTTGAAGGTCATGCTGCCTGTCCAGGATTTGGGATATAGTC
>JBJMLY010000040.1:0-3622 GCA_045805025.1 Cytophagaceae bacterium
GCGCTGGGTCGATCGCCGACGATCAGCGCGCGAACCCGCCCGTGCCACGCCACCGGGAGGCGGGCGATGGCATCGATCAAATCCAGCTGGCCCTTTCGCTCGCAGACGGAGCCAATGTTCAGCAATGGTCGTATGGAGGGGGAAGTAATCAGCAGTTTATCGCACTTTCAACCGGAGACGGATATTATAAATTGATGGCCAGACATAGCGGCAAGCTGGTGGAAGTGGCGGGATTCAGCACAAGTGCCGGAGGGAATGTGCAGCAATGGTCGGACGCCGGTCAGCAAACCGCACACTGGAAGCTGGTTCCTGTGGCTCCTTCCTTTTCTACCACGATTCAGGCAGAAAATTACAGCGCGATGGCGGGAGTCCAAATCGAAGGTACCACCGACGCAGGCGGAGGTTCTGATGTCGGCTATATTGACACCGGCGACTGGATGGCCTATAATGCCATTAATTTCCCTTACTCCGGATCCTATACCATCGAATACAGAGTTGCCAGCATGAGTGGAGGAAGAGTCTCCTCCGATCTGAATGCCGGGGCAATCCAGCTGGGAGCAGTCAACATTCCGGCAACGGGCGGATGGCAGAACTGGACCACGGTTTCTCAAACTGTCAACATCAATGCGGGAACCTATAATTTTGGAAACTATGCGCAAACCGGAGGCTGGAACATCAATTGGATACGCATTACCAAACAGGGTGCCGGCAGAATGGCGCTGACAACGAGTCAAACCGATGATCAGGCAAGCCTGGAGCTGCATCCTAATCCGGCTATGAATGAATTGTATGTAACGATACCATCTGGCTTTATGGACGGAATGGTGAGAATTATCAATGTTCAGGGTATTGAAGTGCAGAGCAGTGATTCTGTGAATGAAATGATTGATATTTCACAGCTAAACGGAGGACTCTATACAATCATCATCCTAAAGGATGACAAAATGATCAGTAAAAAATTTATTAAGAATTAATATGCAAAGTGCCGGCCTATTGAGGCCGGCACTTTGTTTTTCATATCAAGATGTTCTGTTTCTGATGGATAATTCTGGCAGAACGTAACATTTTATCTATGCGAATCAGCTTCTTCAGCATTTCAAAACGCTGCTCATAAATATTCCCGGAAGAATCGATATTTTCTGCCATATAATAAATAGAAGCAAGTATTGAATAGAAAATAGCAATTGACAGCTCATCGCGATATCAAAAATTTTCCTTTTAGGGAAGTCATTAAAATATCAGTTTAGGGCAGATTTTTTCTTCAGCCACGCGATTGCTTTGTCTTTGTCGGAAAATAGTTTTACAGGAAACGCAGGAGGAAAGAATGTAAGCGCCCAATTGACGCTTATCCTAAGCGGAACAGAATCTATGATAATGGCACAGCTTAAAATAAGCAATTCCGCTTCAGGTGAAGTATGCCCGTATTCTTTTGATTCCCAGGTATAATACTTTACGCCAGTCGCATCAATCAATACCGGTCTGGATACACCTTCAGAAATCGCAATTCTGTTTTGCACCCCCTTTTTCATCGTTTCCAGATCCACCACAATGTCTTTCGGAAAGATGCAATGGGCAATTCCATCTTCCAGGTAAAATTTTCCCGTCTCGTCTTCAATGATCTTCATTAAAACAAAACTAGGCCAAAAAAATATGATAAGCATCAGTTTATCAAATAATTAGGATCGAAAATTCCTAAAGTTTGTGTTTTTCCTTACTCCAGAAATCCGGACTAAAAAATTTCCAAACTTACATAGATGAAAGAAATGTGACTATGTGAAATTTGAGGCACCCATCGCAATTTTAAAACCTGGCAGCCAAAATCAGGTTGAGATCTTTGTATTTCAGGTTGAATTTTTTGGCGATATATGGATTCGTGAGGTTTCCTTTGTAAGAATACACACCCTTCATAAACCATTCTTTGGAATAGATCATATCTTCTACACCACCCTTATTGGCAGTCTGAAGTAGTATCGGGGTAAAAATATTACTTAGAGCAGTGCTCGCAGTACGTGCCACGCGAGAGGCAATATTGGGCACGCAATAATGGATAACATCGTATTTTCTGAATACCGGATTCTGATGGTCGGTAATCTGGCTCGTTTCGAAACATCCTCCCTGGTCAATGCTCACATCAATGATCACCGAATTGGCCTTCATCTCGGCCACCATGTCTTCGGTTACTACGCAAGGGCTTCCTTCATCGGAACGCAGAGAGCCGATTACCACGTCGGCTTCTTTCAGCTGCTTTCTCAAGGTGATAGTATCAATGGTGGAAGTATAGATCTGCAGTCCGAGGTCGTGTTTCAATCTCCGTAGCTTGTATACCTGATTATCAAAAACCTTTACTTCCGCTCCTAAACCGATGGCTGTTCTGGCAGCAAATTCAGCGACAGTTCCGGCACCCAGAATCACTACCTGGGTTGGCGGCACGCCAGTGATCCCTCCGAGGATAACACCCTTCCCATTATTGCTGTTCAGGTATTCGGCTGCGATCAGCATGACGGTACTTCCTGCGATCTCGCTCATGGCACGAACTACAGGCATCCCTCCCACTTTGTCTTCGATCAGCTCAAAGGCCAGTCCGGTTGTTTTGTTCTTATTGATGGCATGTATAAAATCAGCCGTAAGCTTACCGGTCTGAAGGGCCGAGATGAGTGTCTTGCCCTGCTTCATATAACCGATTTCTTTAATGCTGGGCGGTTCTATCTTCAGTACAATATCGGCACCGAAAACTTCTTCTGCCGAATAGGCGATTCTTGCGCCTGCTTCGCTGTACTCCTGATCGGAAAACTTTGCGTTGTCTCCTGCCCCTGCTTCTACGATAATTTCATGACCATTCAGCACCAAAAGCCCTACGGCTTCGGGAGTCAGACAGACCCTTTTTTCAAAATGCTCCACTTCTTTAGGTATTCCTATGAACAGCTTATTTTCATCTTCCTTCACTTTCATCAGCGATTCCTGAGGATATAATGCGTGTTCTTTGGCAAGGTTTTCAAGGCCGGTGAGGCCTTTTCCTATTTTAATTTTCATACCGGCTTAGTTGTATAGTTCTTTGGGTTGAAGAAGCAATGTCGAGGCTGATCTTTAAATAATTTTCGGGCAGCAGATCAGGAATCATCGAAGGCCATTCGATCAGGCAGAGCCTTCCGGAATAGAAATATTCACCGCATCCGATATCAGCAGCTTCGGACTGATCCTTGATCCTGTAGAAATCGAAATGGTAAATAGTTTCCTGCTTTGTAGTCAGGTATTCGTTGATGAGAGAAAAGGTCGGACTGGTGACATGATCGCTTACACCCAACTCACGACAGAGCGCTTTGATCAGCGTCGTTTTGCCTGCCCCCATCTGTCCTTCAAAAAGCCATATCCTCTCATTCCCGGCAAACTCAATAATTTCCTTACTGACCCGGGCTAAGTCGGCCAGATCGTTGCAAACAAGTTCGCGTTGAATTGTTCCGGCCACCATAATCAGCGATAGAGTAAGAAAAAGACGAGCACTTTGACGGCGAGCTTTACGGCTGTAATGAGCACAAAGTGTTTTCGGATGAATCTTTTTACCAGGTAAAAAGCGAGCTTTATTTCTCTTTTCATTTCGAAGAAAGTGTGATAAAGGGTACAATCA
>JBJMLY010000041.1:0-3213 GCA_045805025.1 Cytophagaceae bacterium
AGTGGAAGGCTACTCCGCCGAAGTGGAAAAAGCGCTTGGAAGAAAGCTGGACTGGAAAACCGATGATATCGCCATGCAGAATATTCAAGCCAGAGCCCGAGCACCCATCATCTGGATGCTGGCGAATATCCATAATGCGTTGCTCATCACGACTTCCAACCGGAGCGAAGGTGATGTGGGCTACGCAACGATGGACGGAGACACTGCCGGAAGCATCGCTCCCATTGCCGGAGTCGACAAACATTTTATTCAGCACTGGCTGATCTGGGCTGAAAAGAATCTGGATCAGCCCGGACTTCGTGATGTTAATAGCCTGATACCGACAGCAGAGCTTCGTCCGCCAGAAAATACGCAGACGGACGAAAAAGACCTGATGCCTTATTCCATTTTAGCGCATATTGAACGCGAAGCGATCAGAAACCATCGATCTCCTTCTGAAGTTTTCAAAACACTGAAAGAACAAAACCTCGAAGACGAAAGCCTGCTCAAAGAACATATCCGTAAATTTTTCAGACTCTGGTCAAGAAATCAATGGAAGAGAGAACGTATTGCGCCCTCTTTTCATCTGGACGATTTTAATGTCGATCCCCGCTCATGGTGCAGGTTCCCTATACTCAGCGGAAGTTTCGGCGAAGAGCTCGATAATCTTTAATGCGAATATTTCCAGTTAAAATTGATCAGATTCTGCTCCATTATTTTCGTATCAAACTCCTCGATCAACTTTCCTAATCCTAATGCATAGGTAGCCAGTGCTACCGTAATAATCAGAAAACATAGCAACAGGGGTATCATTCTTCTTATACTTTCCATTTCATACACGTTGTTTAATCCCTATAGAAGTAACATGCCCGATTTTGGCTTTGTTATACACCATTCTCAATTATTTTTCATTTCAGTATTTTTCCTGGAAATCAGAAAACATAAGGCTAAAACGTTCAGTTTCCCTTATATTTGCTTCAAACAATTATTATGTCCATGTTCAATTTTATCGTATGGAATGCAGATCCTGAAATCTTCAAATTAGGCTTCCTCTCCGTACGCTGGTATGGTTTATTCTTTGCACTGGCATTTCTACTCGGCCAACAGGTACTTCTTAAAATTTACAAAAAAGAAGGCCGCTCGGAAAAATATGTAGAGAGCCTCACCATCTATACCCTAATTGCCACCATTCTGGGTGCAAGACTGGGACATTGTCTTTTCTATCAGCCGGAGATATACCTGAAACATCCTATTGAGATTCTTAAAATATGGGAGGGTGGACTTGCCAGTCACGGAGCTGCTGTCGGAATTCTGGTGGCTCTATATCTCTATGCCAGAAAATATCCGGAAGAAAAATACCTTTATGTGCTGGACAGAGTTGTAATTACGGTTGCCCTGGGCGGGTGTCTGATCCGGATGGGAAACATGATGAATTCTGAGATCCTGGGCAGACAAACTCTTTCGGATTACGGAGTTGTTTTTGTTCACAGTGCCCAGGAAAATTTAACCGAAAATCTTGACAAAGCCTATGTGAAAAAAGTAAACATCGGCAATGCCAAAAGAGATACCATTATTGAGGGACAAAAATATGCGGTGCTCAACCTGCAGATCCAGGGGGGCAAAAATGTAACCGCCGAAAGCCTTAATGGGTATCTGAAAGCGGAAAATAAGATCCCTTCTATTCTTTGGAAACCTGAAGAATCAGACCCTCCGATGGACCATGTAATCCCCTCGCTGGAAAACCCAAAGATTTATTACACAGAAGATAAAAACGGCACCATCACAGCAAATACCGAGGTGTATGGTATACCCAGACATCCGGCTCAATTGTATGAATCTTTCTCCTGCCTGCTTTTATTCTTTCTGCTGCTTTATCTCTACAACAAAAAGAAAGAACGCACGCCCCACGGAAGAATCGTAGGCCTGTTCCTGGTGATATTGTTTACCCTGCGCTTCTTGTATGAGTTCCTGAAAGAGCCCCAGGTAGCCTTTGAAGAGGAAATGCAGCTTTATATGGGACAATGGCTCAGCATTCCTATGATCATATTCGGCTTGTATGTGCTGATGCTCAGCTACCGGAAAAAAGGAGAGATCAGCTAAGGAACGGGATCATAGCCGCTCCCTCCCCAGGGATGGCATTTACTGATTCTTTTAACGCCCAGCATCGTTCCCTTCACGATGCCATGCTTTTTAATAGCCTGGGCAGAATATTCGGAACAGGTGGGATTAAATCGACAGGCATTGGGAAAATAAGGAGAGATCATCGCCTGGTAGATCCGTATCGGAAAAATAAAAATCTTTTTAAGCATTCAGTTTAAAATATCCTGCAGACCTGATCGTCTGTACCAATAGCAAGTTAGGACATTTATTTTTAATCGCATGGAACGACTACTCAATGCACTTCCTGTTATCGCTTTAGGTGTGGGCGCGTGGGCCATCCTGGGCGGGGTTTTACACGACATCTTTGTACTGAAGCCCGGCAAACCTTACGACCGTGACCTCCTGAGATTGCTGATGGATGGCCATATCCTGATCACCTGCGGAGTAATCCAGATGCTAACCTATTCCAAGCTCCAGGCCGGAGACGAATGGGGCTTCTATATCGCCATTGCTGCCACCATCAGCATGATCGTCTACTGTTTCCTGATCTTCCCTTTCCTTAAATCTTTCGGGACCATTTTTATGAATGCAGGATTTCTCGTGCTCCTGGTGATTGGATTGCTGAAGGGTAAATAAAAACCACCCCCTAACCCTCCTGGAAAAAAGGAGGGGAATTAAAAAATCACATACCCGAAGGCGGGCATTTTTTAAAAATTTTACGAGCCGATTTTCCTTGAGGAGTCTTAACGATAAACTCTCTTAACTCCTCAGCGCCCACAATTACATCATTCACTATAAAGCTCTTGCCAATGCTTAGTTTCATAATGGTATAGCTGACTTGCTTCTTTTTAAAAGATTCAATTTTAAGAATTTTAACAGCCTTGACCTCTGATCCTTTCCTGATCAATAATTCATCACCCATATTGATTTTTTCAATGCTGGTATAACTATACGAAGTAAGAGCTCTATCAGCCGCCACAGCGGCCCAGTTACCATTGCTCTTCAAATAAGGATGATCGGGAGTGGACACTATCGCGCTGTTATCTTCAAAAGTTATCTTTACAAAATTCGTGTGATCGCTGAGCCCGATTTCAAGCACTTCAGAAGAAACAAGCGTCTTATTATTAATATCAT
>JBJMLY010000042.1:0-3473 GCA_045805025.1 Cytophagaceae bacterium
ATAACGCGTTTATAGCGGTACTGAACGTAAGATCTCCCCAGGTGGGAGTGTGCAAATAAAAGCCCTGATCGCCCCAGCCGAAAGCAATATGACTGAAGGGCCTGGAGTCCATCTCAAAATCTTCCGGATCGATCTTTTCGGCCCAGTTGCAGACCTCGTTTTTTACAGGCACTACCAGGTCGGTATGCACGCCATTAGATTGAACAAAAATCTTCACTCCCTCTTCGCTGGGTTTAAAGGAAGTGTTGACGGGAATGAGCGTGAGGGCCACGGCCGCTATAAAATAAACGGCGATCAGGCTGAGCAGCAATGCCAGGGCAATAAAGAACGAGGAAATAATTTTTTTTGCAATTTTCATACTTCGCTAGTGACACTTTCTGTAAACATAGTAGGGCTGATGAATATAAGCAATACTGTGGCAAGATCATCCACCATACTTTTCTTTTTTATTTATCCTCCAATACAAAAGAGTGAGACTGCAATAAAAGAGTAAGGTAATCCAATAGCCATAAAGAAGGTCTTCGAAGCTCAGTGCGCCGAAACACAACAGGCATCCAAATCCAGTGCTCACTAGAATCCATTTAACAGATGTTCTTTTCATCATAAGGCTGAGAATAAGCAAGACAAGACTGGCTGGAAGGGTAATGACCGATATGCCCCATAAGGTATAGTAATATATGTATCCAACTCCTGAAAGACTTTCCCCGTCCGGCGAGGCCAGAAATTCAAATACATTGAAGCTTTTCTCTATGACTGGCTCCGGAATACTTGCTGTGTCAGTTACCGGACTTTCCTGGGGAATACTTAATGAATCTTCAACAGCCAGAGTATCGGCCGTATCGATTGTATCGATTTGAACGCTTGTGGAATCAACCGAGGATGAATTTGATTTTTTCCCTGATTCACACATGGGCGGAATAAATGGCAGAAAATAGCATAGAATAATCACCACAGAATTAAGTCTGCATAGTCTTTTCAGATTCATACATTAAACTATTTAAATGAAGGTGGGATAAAATAAAAACGGGCGGTTAAAAACCGCCCGTTCTGGCTTTGCTCTTTTTACTTACTGTCTTTGCTTACGTCCTTGGTAGTTTCTTTAGCTGATGCATTGCTGTCAACAGGAGCAGTGGTTTTTGCGTTGGTGTCGACCGGTGTGGTGATCACGGCATTAGAATCAGGAGTGGTGGTAACAGTCGGTTTGTCTTCTTTGCAGGATGAAACAGCTGTCATAAGTCCGAAGGATAGAGCAAGCATGCTCAGTTTTAATGTGTTTTTCATGGGATTTGTTGGGTTTAAATTTTTAAAAATTTACCTTAATGCGGAAAGTCAGCCCAGGTAACCCATGTAAAAAGATATTTTTTTTCGGGTTACCTGTCGGCCAAAATTGTATTAAAGCAAAATTAGGGATGGTGCACTATTCTGATGAAGAGATGATAGCCGGGCTTACTGCCGGCAGCGAGTCGGCATTAAGCTCGCTGTACAAGAGCTATTTCCCTATGATTCTGAACTTTATACAGAACAACAGCGGCTCTTACGACGAGGCTAAGGATGTTTACCAGGAGGCGGTGATCCTGTTCTATGAAAAGGTCAGGGAAGGCCGGCTTGAACTCAGCTGCCGGATCAAAACCTATTTGTATTCGGTCTGCCGGAGGCTCTGGCTTAAGCGTCTTTCGGAAAAATCGAGGTATTCGGGAGGAATTGAAGATTCGGAGAAATTCATCGCCATCGAAAACGAGGAAAAAGCGGAGGAAGATTATGAAAACAATTTCATCCACATGAAAGCAGCCGTAGATCAGCTCGGTGAACCTTGTAAATCCATCATCCAGGATTTCTACATACATGAATTGAGCATGGAGGAGATCGCCGACAAATTCGGTTATACTTCGTCCGACAATGCCAAAAATCAAAAATATAAATGCCTGCAAAGGCTCAAAAAACTCTTTTTCAATAAAGCACGCTGAATAGTACCATGACCGATACAGAAAAATACGAGCAGATCGAAAAATACCTGAAGGGCTTTATGGACTCCGGGGAAAAAATATCCTTCGAAGAAAAAATGAAGGCCGACCCTCAGTTTGCCCTTGAAGTCCAGGAGCATCAGAAAATTACCGATGGACTTCAATCGATGGGCAAAAGATCAACGCTCAAAAACAAGCTGGATTCCATCCACGCTGAAATGGAGCTGAAGAAACTAAAGAAACCCGCGAGTGGTATCAGAAGATTCCTGAATGTCGACAGTCCGGTTTTCGCCGTGGCCGCTTCTCTGGCCCTGCTGCTGGCAATTACCGCATTTCTGCTTACGGATCATGTGAGTAACAAGCAGACGTCCAATTACCAGGAGCTAAGCAGTAAAGTAATTGACCTGGAGCAAGATCAGAAAAGCTTAAAAATCCAGCTTAAAGAAAAAAAGAAATCTCCCGAAGTACTTCCTGAAAAATTCAGAGGTACCGCTTTTGCCATTTCCCAGGATGGTTATCTGATCACCAGTTACCACATTATTAAAGGAGCACGTTCGATCTACATCGAGAATGGAAAGAGCCGTTTCAAAGCCGACCTTGTGTATGCCGATAAAGACATGGCTGTTTTAAAGATCAACGACAGCACCTTTTCATCGTTCAAAGGACTACCCTATTCTGTGAAACCAAAATCCACTGAGCTGGGCGAAAATGTATTCACGCTGGGCTACCCGCGCGAGGACATCGTATATGGCGAAGGCTCTGTCAGCGCGTCGACGGGTTATGAAGGCGATACGATTTCCTTCCAGGTATCTGTCCCTGTCAATCCGGGAAACAGCGGCGGTCCATTATTCGACTCCGAAGGAAACGTGATCGGCCTTATCATGGCTAAACACAGCCAGTCCGACGCTACCGCCTTTGCCCTGCGCTCCTCTTACATCATGCAAGCGCTGAAAAAAGCAACGGATGAAAAACCCATAGCTGTCAACAAAAAAAACAGCATCAGATACCTCAAGCGCTCCGAGCAGCTCAAGAAGATCAGGGATTATGTATTTGTTGTGAAGGCGTATAATTAATTTCTTATTCATAGCTACCAAACACCTGTAGCCTGCCTGAAGATAGGCTACACAAAATTCCCCCATCGCTAGCCCACCACTTAAGTGGTGGGCTAGCGATGGAAACAACCAGGCCAGTTTCTTCCATTCAAATCACATTTTCCATTATCTTGCAGATCCGGTAATTAAGCATGGATCATCTTCCTATACATGATATACTTCCTCAGCTGAAGAAGACGTTGGCGGATCATAATACCGTCATACTTCAGGCCCCTCCGGGAGCTGGGAAAAGTACTGCTCTGCCTCCTGCCCTTCTGAACGAAGCCTGGCTTGAAGGAAAAAAAATCATCATGCTGGAACCGCGTAGGCTGGCAGCCAGATCTGTCGCAAGCCGCGTCGCTTTCCTGCTGGAAGAGCCTGTAGGCGAAACGGCGGGATACCGGGTACGCTTCGAAAATAA
>JBJMLY010000043.1:0-4839 GCA_045805025.1 Cytophagaceae bacterium
ATTGTGGTCGGCAATTCTTATGGCGCGGGCAATTACGCCATGTGCGGGAAAGCATACGATCCGCGCCTGATCTATGCATGGCCTACGGCTCAGATTGCGGTCATGAGCGGAGCCGCAGCAGCGAAGACATTGCTGCAGATCAAAGTATCTTCCTTGCAGGCAAAAGGAGAGAAGATTGATCCAGCCACAGAAAAAAAGCTTCTGGAGGAAATAACAAGCCAGTATAACGAGCAGTTATCTCCTTACTACGCGGCGTCACGGATCTGGGTAGATGGCATCATTGATCCGCTTGAAACAAGAAAAGTGATTTCCATGGGCATCGAGGCCGCAAACCATGCCCCGATCACGAAGCAATATAATGTAGGCGTAATACAAACTTAATAAGAGATTTAAAAGACAGGTCGGGTATCTCAATACTCACGACTCAATACTCAAGACTAATGGATGATAATAAAATAAAAGCCCTTATATCCCTTCTCGACGACGAAGACACGGAAATCGTGGCTCAGGTGGAGAAAGAGATTATGTCTTTGGGAGAAAGCATTATTCCATACCTGGAAACAGAGTGGGAACATAATTTCAATCCTTTAGTTCAGAAGAGAATTGAAGAGCTGATCCATACCCTTCATTTTGATCTGCTGAAATCAAGACTCAGCAAATGGAAAGAAGATGGTGCACAGGACCTTCTGGAAGGCATGTGGCTGATCGCTACATTTCAATATCCCGATCTGACCTTTGCCAAGGTGAAAGCCGATATCGAGCAGATCTATTACGAAACCTGGCTGGAGCTGAAAAACGACCAGCTACCCTTCGATCAGGTCAAGACGCTTAATAACGTATTGTTCAGCAATCTTAAATTCAGCGCCAATACCAAGAATTTTCATTCGCCTTCCAACTCAATGATCAACATCGTGCTGGAAACTAAAAAAGGAAATCCGATCTCGCTATGTGTGATTTATATGCTGGTGGCTCAGAAGCTGAAGATGCCGGTTTATGGAGTGAACCTGCCCAATCTTTTTATTCTTACCTACAAGGGTGCAGACTCGCAGTTTTACATTAATGCATTTAATAAAGGATTGATTTTTTCAAAAGCCGATATAGACAATTATATCTCCCATCTTAATCTGAGCCAGATGGATATTTTCTACGAGCCCTGCTCCAACCTGGAGATTGTCAAAAGAGTGTTGAGAAACTTAGTGGTCTCTTTTGAAAAGGTAGGCGACTCTCAGAAAGTGGAAGAAGTGAAAATTTTACTCCGCAGCATTTCCGACGAGCCAATTGAATAAAAATCATTGACAGTCTTGCCATGGCAAGCGGAGTATAGTCGAAGCATTTTTTAAGTACCCATATATTTTTACGTCCTATAATTATGAAAGGCTTTACTCTCTTTGTGATTTTTTTGCTGTCAGCTCTTGTGTCGTGCGAGAAAAGATCGGCTGAAATAAGTACTGCCAAGGCAGATACTTCTATAATCGATAAAGACATTCCTGTTTCGCAAAAAGAAGCTTCAGATAAGTTAGTTGCCGCGGAAGAGTTTCGGAAATATGTAGCGAGCCTGAAAACGCTGAGTTTGCCCTTCACATTCTCTTTTGAGAAAGAGTTTCCGGATTATTATGCAATAGGAGCCGATTCGCTTGAAAGGATGAGAAATTATATAACCGAGCAAAGCGGGTTCCCATACCGCAAGGTGTTCGAAACAGATTCCATATTCGGTATTATTTTTTCAATTCCATCAGATGTTCAATACCCTTATCTGGTAATCTACGATAAGAAAAATTTATTTCGTATTGATTCCATGGGCTTGTATGAAAGCGCTGGTGTGGATGATTGCTTTTATGAAGTGAACAGGATGACTTTGCAGAAAGATTTTACCATGAATTTTTACGATTCAACATTTACCTGCGAGACCGATGAACGTCATAAACACATTAAAGGGGCTGATAAAATCAAAATTGTTCGTAAGAAATACAGAATTGAAAGAAGCGGGAAAATAAAGCTTCTTGCCAAAGAAGAAACAAATCAAAAGAATTAAAGTAAAGTCTTGCGGAATAAAATCATGTTCATCCATTAATCCCACGAATCATAGTCCAGGCAATTACCTCTGAATCATACACCCCGTAGCCCTCATCTCGCTGGCCTTAATGCTGGTATTGGCAACAATCGCATTCAGGGCATCTTTTAAATAATACCTGGATACATCCGATTCGTTCTGTGGATTATTGTCAATAGCTCCTTTGTACTGCAGTACAAAATTTCCATTGATGTTTTTAAGAACAAATACTTCAGGAGTTTTTTCAGCTGCGAACTGATTGGCCAGCGTCTGCCGGCTATCAATCAGGTATGGAAAAGGATAGGCCTTTTTTTTCATCATGGCCTTGCTGTCGCCGGTGCTGGTTTCGGGATTGTTGGAATTTATTAAAAGAACAGCAATGCCTTTGTCCTTGAATTCCTGCTGGATCTGCAGAATTCTTTTTTCGTAAAACCGGGCAAAAGGACAGTCGTTGCTGGTGAAGATCAGCGCTACTCCTTTTCTGTCGGCAAGGTCATTTAAAGAGACGCTGGCATCGTCGTTGGCGTTCGTCAGGGAAAAATTGCTGACTTTATCCCCGATGTTGTAAGGCGGAGGCGTAGTTATAAAGGAAAAAAAGACCAGACAGACGAATAGAAATTTAGTTTTCATAGGTGTACGCAATAATATAATTTCCGAAATGCCGGTAGTTGATTTTTAAACGGGTCTCAAGCCCTTTTAGTTTAAGTAAAGCCAAACATTCTCCCTGAGAATCAAAGGAAAATGGTTCAATGAATATATCCTTTCGGAAGTTCAGGCTGCGTTCGGCGTGAAATTTATATACTACTTCTTTACAGGTCCAGTACACGGCCATTTTTTTGAGGTCGTTGCTTGCATCCTCCATTTCCTGGGCACTCAGAATACGGGGAGATACCAGCGTCAGCTTTTCCCGGATCATTTCCAGATCCACGGCTGCATTCCTGCTTTTATGGAGCAGAGCACAGGCATATTCACCCGAATGGCTGAAGGAAATATGCTCTCTGGAGTCTGATAGGTAAGGTTTCCGATTTTGGTCGTAACTTATTCCTGTGTAGGTCGTTCCCGTTGCTTTTAAAATCTCTTTCAGCGCCAGGCGGCTGGCAACACATTCGGCCCGTTTCGCCGGATGGCTGATGGAGTTGAATTTCTCCAGATCCCTGGGGAAAGGCTTAAATAGCCTGATCAGATCCTCGCCGCTTTCCACAATCTTCCAGATGCTCAGAGAGCAGTTTTCATTGATTTTTTCTGTCAGAAAAACCGGCATAGGCTTGGCAAAAGAGTAATCACTTATTTATTCTTAAATTTAGGAAATAAATTGCTAAGAAGGATGCCCCCGATTGAAGTTGAAAAGATTGCTTCCCTTACCGGTCATAAAGACTGTGTATATACCCTGGAACGTTCGGACAGGGCGCATATTTTTTTCTCAGGCGGGGCTGACGGGCTTATTGCCGAGTGGGATCTTACCAGTCCGGACTTCGGACAGCTTATTGCCAAGCTTCCTAATTCGGTCTATAGTCTCAGGTATATGCCCGGAAAGAACCAGTTGCTTATCGGCCAGAATTTTGAGGGTGTCCATCTGATCGATCTGGCATCCAGAAAGGAAGTGGCTTCGGCTAAGGTCACGGAGGTCGCTATTTTCGATATTAAAAACGATGACAGGTATATTTACGTGGGAACAGGCGATGGCGTCCTCATTGTGCTGGATAAAAACGATCTCAGCGTTATTGCCCGTGTCAAGCTTTCTGATAAAAGCCTGAGGTCGATTTCTCTGGCGGAATCCCGGAAAGTGCTTGCGGCAGGCTTCAGCGACTATTCCATTAAGCTGATCAATCTGGAAAACTTTAGTCTCATACACACCATATCTGCCCATCAAAACTCTATCTTTACCATTACATTTTCTCCGGATGGCCGGTATCTGCTAAGTGGAGGAAGGGATGCTCATCTGAAAATCTGGGATGTGACGGAAGGATATTCATTGAAGGAATCAATTGTCGCACATATGTATGCGATCAACAATATCTGTTATCATCCTTCCGGGGAATATTTTGCCAGCTGCAGCATGGATAAAACAATCAAGCTCTGGGACGCGAAAGATTTCAGGTTGCTGAAAGTGATAGACAGAGCCAGGCATGCCGGACATGGAACATCGGTGAACCGTTTACTTTGGTCTTCCTACAACGAGCAGCTTATTTCCTGCAGCGACGATAGAACTATTTCGGTTTGGAAAATAAAATTATAACCATCATACAACATGAAAATCACGCCAATTGAGATCCGGCAAAAGGAATTCACCAAAGCTTTCAGAGGCTATGAAAAAGAAGAGGTGGATATCTTTCTACAGGCTATGTCCAAGGAATGGGAAAGAATGATGGATGAAAACCGTGAGCTGGAAAAGAAGGCGGAAGCAGCCGAAAAAGAGGTTGTCAGACTGCGCGAAGTGGAAGGCACGCTTTACCGGACTCTGAAATCGGCCGAAGATACAGGTAATAACATTATCGATCATGCTAATAAAACGGCGGACCTTCACCTGAAGCAATCACAGATGAACGCAGAAGCCATGATGAATGAAGCCAGAACCAAAGCGCGCTCCATACTGGAGGATGCCGAAGAAAAATCAGCACTGATTATGGATAACCTCATTGGTGATCTCGAAGCCATTGGGAAAGATTTCAATCAAATTCAAAGTCTGAGAGATCAGCTGCTCCGTGAACTTAAATCCCTGTTGACGGATACCAGCGATAAGCTCGGGAAAATGTCTCCCATTGATTTGCAGAGCTTTGAAAGCAAGCTGA
>JBJMLY010000044.1:0-3541 GCA_045805025.1 Cytophagaceae bacterium
AGCTGTATTGTCAGAAATGTTTGGCGCATAAGCACCCGCTCTGAGAAAGCGGGGAACATCACGCCGGGCGGTATAGTCAGACATATTGTCCGCTGAAATAATATTAGAAGTGCTGGGAAGTATGCTATAAAAGGAATTTGCGTATAAGTCGAGACCTTTTTCACTCCCAAATACTGCCGATCTGGAAGCAGTGGACTCTGGAATTTGTTCCAGCTTTTTACAGCGGATAAACAGAGTAGCTACTAAGAGGAGCCACAAATATTTTGTTTTCATGTTCATGATGTATTTAGAAAGTTATAGACAAACCAATGGTAACTCCTTTTAGAATGGGATAGTTATATGCGTCTCCCTGATTTGTCGTACTCAGGAATTGATCGGACGGACCTGTATTTTCAGGATCTATGTCCTTGGTAATTTTAAAGAGAGGAGAATAGGTCCAGATATTATCCGCAGAAACATATACACGCGCATTCGAAGAATGAATCTTTTGAACAATATTCCGGGGCAGGTTATAACCCAGCTGGATATTCTTCAGCCGTATATATGCCACATTGAAAATATAGCGTGTCTGTGCTTCACGCAGTATTCCGCCGGCACGATTGGCTAACCGAGATACATAACGCGGTAATAATGCATTGGGATTCTCTGGCGTCCAATGATTGTCCAACTGCCAGGTAGGAATTTTATTATAAGGCCGGTTGTATTGTCCCCAGAATATACTTGCTTCCGTACTGGGAAACCAATCCTGCTTACCTACACCCTGAAAGAATGCGGAAAAGAAAAAGTTGTTCCAGTCGGCGCCCAGGTTTACCCCATACATATACCTCGGAGCACTGTTACCAATGATGGATCTGTCGCCCGGATTGTCCGCAGTATTGGCACCCGGGTTCACTACACCATCACCATTTCGATCCAGAAGCTTGATATCCCCGGGGTAGATGGCTCCCGAAGAAGTAGATAAAAACAACTTCTGGTCGGCATGTTTGGAAATTTCGTCTGCTGTTGCAAAAAATCCTTCCGTAGTATAGCCCCAAATCTCCCCGATCTTCATTCCTTCGTAATAGTCGGTCAAACTCCTGGTAGGATTGTTATACTTGGTGATCACGGCTCTGTTATCGGCAAGCGTGAGGCGTACATCATAATTGAATGGCTTGCCCGTAAGGTTAAATTTATCGTTCCAGGCCAACGTCATTTCCCAGCCTTTCGTTTTCAGGTCTGCATAGTTTCCTTTGGGAGCTGTGGCGCCAAACACCGCTGGGAGGGTTACCCCAATAGTAAACATATCGGTGGTATTGCGCACATAAGCATCACCTACAAACTGCAACCTTCCGGATAACAGGCTCAGGTCTAAACCCAGGTTTTTGGTAGTGGACGTTTCCCAGGTAAGGCCGGAGGGCAATACAGTAGGACGGCTCGTTTGCTGCGGCCTCTGTCCGTTCAAGATAAGTGCGGACTGGGAAACACTGAATTGTTCCTGATACGAATAGGACGCCACGTTACCATTACCCAGGGAACCGTACGATGCTCTTATCTTCAGATCGGTAATGATTTTGGGAGACAGATTCCAGAATGCCTCTTTGGAGATCCTCCAGCCTGCAGAAACCGAGGGGAAAAAACCATAGCGTTGATCTGTCGGAAACTTCGAGGAACCATCATATCGTCCGTTTACCTCCAATAAATATTTATTCCTAAAAGAATAATTGAGTCTACCGAAGCCTCCCAGGATCGCCCATTCTTCAAATCCTCCGGCAGTGTTGACATTACCTCCTAATGCCAGGTTCAGATCATTCGCATTATCGAAGATGAGACCATTTCGTTGGGCGGTTAGTGATTTAAAGGTGGACTGCTCATAATTATAACCCAGTAGGGCCTTGAAATAATGATCCTTTTTAAATGTGTTCTCATACTCACCATAAATATTTGTCGCCACGTACTGCGTTTTCTGACTGATTTCCCTGAGATCATTGGTCGTAGTGCCTACATAGGAAATCACTCCAGGCTTGATACTATAAGGAACAGGAACCTGTTTTCGGGTTTCACCATTTTCCGTCGACTGATAGGTTACATCACCTTTCAGCCGGAAAGTATTGCGAAAGAATTCAGCCGTAAATCCTGTTCTGTTTCTAATGATGCCTCTCTCCTGATCATAACCATTTTTGCCATACACGAAATCGCCCACCGTATACGCTGCAGAAAATGTTAGGGTGCCGTCGGGATTAAACAAAGGCGCTAATGGATGACCCTCATCGGCAATATTTCTCCAGATACCTCCGCCCTCTCCCACGTTTAGTGGATTGTGGTATTTCATATTGGAGATATCCATATTGTTGTCAATTCTTAGCCAGGGATATACCTGCACGGAACCCTTTGCCCGAAAATTGAGTAGGTTATAATCATCGGAGTTATACCGGAAGAGTCCCTGCTGTGAAAAATATCTTCCGGTGATCATGAAGCTGGCCTTATCGCTTCCCCCGCTGACGGTTAAATTGTGCTCGTCTGCATTATTATGATTTTTGTATAAGAGCTGATACCAATCGGTACTGGCATAATAAACATATTCGCCTGTAACGGGATCTATTTCTACATCAGGCAAGCCCAGTCCCTGTCTTCTTTGTAGTTCGGCAAGGTAGACCTGCGAAAACTTCAGGGTTTTATTTACCGCCTGGGGAAACTGCCCATCCCAGGCTACGGAAGATTCCGAGAACAGTTTGGCAAATGTGTAACCATCCGTTACAAAATCGGGAAGGGTAACAGGGCTTTTAAAAGAATGGTTCATCGTATAGGTAATGCTGGTCTTGCCCTTTGAAGGATTTTTGGTAGTAATCAGCACCACTCCAAATGCACCTCTTGCACCATAAATAGAAGCAGAAGCGGCATCCTTCAAAATGGAAATGGTAGCGATATCGTTCGGGTTGATCAGACTCGGATCTCCTTCCACTCCATCTATCAACACCAGTGCGCTACCTCCCTGGCCGATGGAAGTTGTTCCTCTGATGTTGAACCGGGGAGCCTGATTGGGTTTTCCATCAAGAAGCTTGATATTGAGGTTGGGAAGAACTCCCTGGAGTCCCTGATTCAAATTGGTCATGGAACGGTTTTCCAGCGCCTCCGAACTTACCTGGTCCACCGCGCCAGTAAGGTTAGCCTTCCGCTGTGTACCGTAACCTACAA
Source organism: Cytophagaceae bacterium (assembly GCA_045805025.1). Lineage (GTDB taxonomy): Bacteria > Bacteroidota > Bacteroidia > Cytophagales > Cytophagaceae > DATMOV01. Next base: position 3,172 of record JBJMLY010000044.1, read on the forward strand.
CGACAATATCGTTCATCTGAACCGGAGCGGACTTTAATGATACCAGGACATCAGTTTGATTACCGGGATGTACTTCCTGTGTTTCAAAACCTATATAGCTGATCACGAGCACAACATCCGTTGCCGGCACCTCAATACTGAACGCGCCATTGGCATCGGTCTGCGTCATTTGCTTTCCTCCTTTCACTGCTACGGTAGCACCCACCAAAGGATTTCCAGATCCATCCTTTACCAATCCCCTGATCAAAGGTGGAAGAGCAGGTGTAAGAGTGGTTTGGACAGGACTTGTTTTTCTCAACTGAATAATAATGGTCTTATCCATTATCGCATATTGAACGGGTTGGTCAGTAAATACCTGATTCAATACATC
>JBJMLY010000045.1:0-1930 GCA_045805025.1 Cytophagaceae bacterium
GAAATTTGACCGATCTCCAGTTCTCCTTCGTCAAGGTCGCCTTCAAAAATTCCTTTTTTAGCCCTGCCCTTGCCCAGCATAATTTTTAATTCTTCTACCGAAGCACCTCTGCTTTGAGCCGCTTTCACTTCTTCGTAAAATTTATTTCTGATCAATCTTACCGGAGTAAGGTCTTTCAGGGTGAGAATGGTTTCCCCTTCCTGAGACTCCATCACTTTCTTTTTAAAATTAGTATGGGCTGATGATTCTTCTGAAACCGCAAATCGGCTTCCGATCTGTACACCGTCTGCACCCAGGGCAAATGCTCCAAGGATACCTCTGCCGGTTCCTATTCCTCCCGCTGCAATCAGTGGAACACTGATAGCCTCCTTCACCATCGGGACCAGGCAGAATGTAGTGGTTTCTTCCCGGCCGTTGTGGCCCCCGGCTTCAAAGCCTTCCGCCACCACCGCATCGACACCGGCTTCTTCGGACTTGCGGGCAAATTTTACGCTGGATACTACGTGCACGACTTTTATTCCATGCTCCTTTAACAGAGAAGTCCAGGTCTTGGGATTTCCGGCAGAGGTAAATACGATCTTCACACCTTCCTCTATGATAATCTGTATATGCTTATCGATATCAGGATAAAGCAGGGGAACATTAACGCCAAAGGGTTTGGAGGTGGCGGTTTTGCATTTCCGGATATGTTCCCGGAGCACTTCGGGGTACATGGAGCCCGAACCGATGAGACCCAGACCTCCGGCATTGCTTACCGCCGATGCCAGCTTCCATCCGCTGCACCAAACCATGCCCGCCTGGATCAGGGGAAGTTCGATGGAAAACAGTCCGGCAATCCTGCTTTTTTGCGTGCTCATCTTATTTTCTAAATAGTTGATCTTATTTTATTGGTCGAAATGGCCTATTGAATAATCCAATTCGCGTTTTTTCGCCCATTCCGGCTATTCCAAGATAATCAAAACGATTTCATATTGAAAATTTAACGATTCATTAATCCCGGGCGTCCCACAGGCCTTATCTGGTAAGGGTTCCAAATTGCTTGGTATCTCTAAGGATTTTCAGCGCAATAAAAAAAACTTTTGCAGTTATACACAAAGCTTTAAAGTAAATATATAGATGTAATCTATTGTATTTAAATGCCTTATAAGCAAAGGTATTTCAAATGTTGAAAACTTGATAAAAATGTTGAAAAGTTTAGCCTTTTGCGCTTGCTAAAATTACGGAACCAAAAAGATGCCCGAAAAAAGGGGGATTTATAAAAGCAGCCTTGTTAATTTTCTGTTATGCTTCAAAATTCCCGCGCGGAAGGTATAAAACTTAATCTGCGGGAAAACGCAGCTTTTCTTTAAAACGCCTAATAAAAGTACAATTTTCAGAAAAGCTGCTTCTCTTCCACCGAAAGACTTACCAGAATGTCCTCTACATATTCCCGGGAATTGGAAAGACGAGGCACTTTATTCTGGCCGCCAAGCTTGCCTCTTTTCTTCATCCAGTTGTAAAAAGTCCCTGCCGGCACTTTCCTGACCAGAGGTTTCTGCAGGGCAATATCCTTATAACGTTTGGCTTCGTAATCCGAATTGAGCTCTTTCAGCGTGTCATCGAGGATGGCAGAAAATGCCTGCAGGTCCTGAGGTTCTCTGGAAAACTCAATCACCCATTCGTGACTTCCCTTGCTTTTCCCTTCAAAATAAACCGGAGCAGCTGTAAAGTTGCTGATGATGGCTCCTGTCGCATTGCAGGCCTTTGTAATGGCTGCTTCTGCATTCTCAATAATCAGTTCTTCGCCGAAGGCATTGATAAAATGCCTGGTTCTTCCGCTGATCCTGATCCTGTAGGGGGAAAGACTCGTAAACTTTACAGTATCGCCGATCTTGTATCTCCATAATCCGGCGTTGGTGGATATGACGATCGCGTAATTTTTATTCAGCTC
>JBJMLY010000046.1:0-4390 GCA_045805025.1 Cytophagaceae bacterium
AAGAAATAAAAAAATTGAAAGTTTACATCAAAAAATCTATCTTTGAACCCTTAGATAATTGACAGAACTATCTCATGATTGAAAAGTACTCCTGGAAGATCAAATGCAACCACAGCCCCGAAACCATTGACAGGATCATTATGCCGATCAGAAAAAGAGGTCTAAGCGTTCTAAGCCTGAATTACAAGCGCCAGGACGAAAAAACGGCGGTCTGCCAGGTAGAATTTGAGATTGAATCTGCCGAATACGAGCGCATATTCAAAAATATGCTGCGAATTCACGATATAACTACAATCGAAAAAATATAAAACAATTAAAAACCCGCTAAAAGCGGGTTTTTAACTTATCAGGTTATAGAAATTACATATTATAACCTTTATCCCTCATACATTTCGTATATTTTTTGGACGAATAACCGTTGTTATCCTTACTCTTTTTATGTCCATATACTCCGCCCGCTGCTCCTCCTACTACTGCACCGGCTCCAGGCTTTCCGAGGATCTTACCGGCTACTGCACCACCTGCGGCACCAATACCTGCATCCTTAAGAGCTTTGTGCTTACCGACCTGAGCATTCTGTGAACAGGTATATTCATCCTGTTCTCGCTGACTGCTTCCACCGGGATATTGGGCGTATGCAGACAGTCCTAAGCCTCCCACCATCACCGGAATCAGATAAATCTTTTTCCAGAAACTATTTATAGATTTCATAAAATTTAAAAGTTTAACACTACATTATTTAACAAATCCGGAAGCTTAATAATTCGTGCCTCAAAACCTATGTGCCGGCAAGTTTTACTAACTTGTTGGACGATTTTTAAACGCATTTCATGAAGAAAAGAATAGGAATTGCCGGACTGGGAAATATTGCTCAGAAGGTATACTTGCCACTCCTGTCAAGGCATACATCGGTGGAGATTGTTGGAATCATGAGCCGAAAATCCGAAACAGTCAACGCCATCGGAAACGAATATCGTCTCGCTAACCGCTTTACCGATATGAGGGAATTACTGGACCAAAAACCGGATGCTGTTTTCGTCCATGCTTCTACGGAAAGTCATTTTCAGATCGTTTGCCAATGCCTTCAGCAAGGCATTCACGTGTATGTAGACAAACCATTTTCCTATTCCATCAAAGAAGCATATGAAATGGTGAACCTGGCTGAAAAAAATAAGCTTCTGCTCGGCGCAGGCTTTAACCGGCGCTTTGCACCTCTTTATATCCAGGCAAAAGATCTGCTGACCAATGCAGGAGGATTCAGCAATTGTGTGGTGCAAAAACACCGGACCAAGCCGCAGGATGCGCCGATCCATAAAACCCTGTACGACGACCTGATCCATATGCTTGACCTGCTTCTATGGCTCAGCAACGGAAAATATGAATTGAGAAATTACGCGCAAAAAACCGATAGCAATGACAGAATGCTACGAGCCTCCGGAATGATAAACCTCGGGGATGCCGACGCTTATTTCAGCATGGACAGACATGCCGGTTCAGATCTTGAAAAAATGGAGCTGCATGGCAATGGCTGTTCCGCCGAAGTGCTGAATATGGAAAGCGCCAGATTCTCGGATCAGAAAACGGGAGAACATACCAAAGGCTTCGGATCATGGGATGATATTCTTTACAGACGCGGCTTTACGGACATTGTGAATCATTTCCTGGAGTCGCTCGACAAGCCTTCCTCATGCCTGATTACAGGCAAGAATGCGCTGGCTACGCACGAGTTGGTGGAGAAGTGTCTGAAAGTTGTCTGAATCAGGATTAAAGGAAATATTGGATTAGACAACTCTACTCTGATTTTACGGTTTCGAGCAAGGGAGAATCATAAATTGCAGCGGGAGAAATCACTTCTTCTTCCATCGGAATTTTGCTTCCGTAACGCTCCTTCATTTTCGCTTTCACGATGGGATTGCTGAGGTCAAAGTTTTTGAGCTTTTCCAGCTTACCTATTTCCACGCCGGCAGCTCTCTTATATATTTTCCATACCAGCTCCGAACAATAGATGTTGGCATCTGTCCATTCGAAATACAGGTCGTAATTCTTTCCTTCAAATCCTTTAGCGGTCTCCTTCATTTTCTTCACTACCTCAGTTGTCAGCACCTGCTCCCGGTTCTTTAGTCTTTTGACTACGTAATGCTTGTCATCTCCCCTGGCGATCCACTGTGTCAGCGGCGTTTTCTTCACCGGCTGTACTGCCTCGAACACCATAAAGTTGTCTCCTTCTTTAAAAAGAATTCCGCAGTGACTGTATTTGGAATGCGTAGCCAGCTGAATCGCCTGGCTTTGCCCGGACATGGAGGACTGAAAAATTACATCGCCGTCCTGCATGTCTTTCTGCAAAACAATGAAGCTTTCCGCGGAAATAATTTCTACGGAATCTTGAGTGATTTCTCCCGCATACACCAGACAGGCGAGGCATGAAATGAGTATTCCGGCGAGCAGTTTCTTTTTCATACTATTGAATTTCTCTTTTAAGTTTGATCAGGATTTCCGCGTTGATGCGAAGCACTTCTTTCATCTGCTTCCTGATCTGCTTCAAATAACTCATTTGCAGGAGAAATAGTATGCTTGCAAGTGGAAACATTAGCATAAAAATGAAAAATGTAATAGGCGAAATGGAATAATCTTCAAAATGGAGATCGGGCAATTTCTGGACTTCGACTTTGAATGGATCTTCGTCTTTGAAATGTTTTAACAGCGCTTGTTTTACGTCGGAATAAAAACCTATGTATCCTCCCAGATCTGCAAAGAAATCATTCCGTCTGAAGGGAGAGAATAGAATCATATTGGAAATGCTCCCAATCGCAGGGCCTCGGGTATTGAGCAACTCGCAATATTCGATTAGTTTTGCGGTTTTCAAGATCTTTATTCAATAATACTTATCACTGGTTCTGCAATGTATTTTCGATCGTCACTACTACCCTGCCTGATCACCGGATCCTTAGGATCCAAGCCCGGAACAATAAGCAGCTTACCGGAGACCTTCACCTTCTTCCCCGCATATTTCTTAACCTGTTCTGTGCTCAGTTCCACAAAATATTCGTTGATCCTGTACCCTGACTTCTCGGCCGTGGTATCGATAATTCCGGTGGTAGAAACTTTCTTCATAGATTTTTTTTCTTTGTTCTGAGCTATGCAAATGAATGAAAAGCTGAGAAACAGTAAAATCAATATTGCTAACCTCATAGATAAAGATACAAATCTTCAGCTCTGATGACTAAAATCTTGGTGATCATTTTAATCACATAAATCATGGTTATATTTGCTTGATGCCCTCCAAAAAATCCATACCGATCTACAGCATCGACCGCTTTAAAAAAAAGAGCGGTCATCCCGACCAGTATGAGATTGAAGTATTTGACAAGAACAGGGATTTTAAAGTCACCTATCCCCACCGCCACGACTTCTATGAAATTCTGTTCATCACTCAGGGACATGGAGATCACACCATCGACTTTCATGAGTATAAAGTCAGGCCGAATACGGTTTTCTTTCTGTCGCCCGGACAAATTCATGACCTCAGGCTCTCGGAAGATATCAGAGGTTATATCTTCCTGTTCACCTCAGAGTTCTACCTGCTGAACAAGCAGGACAAAAATCATTTGCTGGAGCTGCCGTTCTTCTATAGCATCAGCCGGGAAAACCCGCCTCTGCACCTTGAAAAAGCCGGTGATTACGAGCTACTGACGGATCTTTTCAGACAGGCCTGCCAGGAGAATGACCGCAACCTCGATGACTCTCCCGAGCTGATCCGTTCTCTGCTCGACATTATTCTGATCATCTGCAAAAGGTTATATCCTCATCAGGAGAAAGAAAGCAAGAAGAAAGGGCATCTGCTGGTCAAAAAATTCAAGCAGCTGATCGAAGAGAAATACGCGGAAAATAGTTCTGTAAAAGACTATGCCTCCCTGCTATCCGTTACCCCGAACCATTTAAGTGAAACAGTGAAAAGCATTACGGGCAGAACATCCACCGACCTGATCAACGATAAAATGATCCTCGAGATTAAACGCATGCTGATGCATACCGAACTCGGTATTTCGGAAATTGCCTACCAGCTTAATTTTTCAGACCAGTCCTACTTCAGCAAATATTTCAAAAACATCACCGGAATGAGCCCCAACGAATTCCGCAATCAGGCTCTTCAATAGCAGAGATAATCTCCCATCTCTGATTATTCCCAACTTTAACCCCAAAACACAAAAATATTACTCATAGAAACCCTCTGTGGAATAAAATAAACCATTATATATCAATATTTTATCCGTTATCTCAGGCAATACTTTCCCACTTTTTCCTCAATTGGTATGATTTATGTATTTTGTGAGTCCAAACGATTTTTACTCATGAGACAGTACCTACTTTTACTTACCTTTCTATTCGTATT
>JBJMLY010000047.1:0-5755 GCA_045805025.1 Cytophagaceae bacterium
CCGCCGGGACCTATGTAGTAGTTGTAGACTCCGGTCTTGTTCAGCATTGCATTGTGAGCGATACCATGGTGATCAGCGCTTCCCTGATCAAACCAACGCTGGGCTCTGATAAAAATCTCTGCATTCCCGCTTATTACGATTTTGATGCCGGCAGCTATGCTCCCTCCGCAGTTACCTACCAGTGGCTGAAAGACGGAAGTATTATAACGGGTGCCACTGCTCAGACCTTAACAAATGTCAGGGCTGCCGGTACTTATGTTGTAAGTGTTTCCTCCGCAGGATGCACGTCCGTTAAAGATACGGTGATAGTTACTTCAAGTTTGCCGGTACCGACCGATGGCTGCGGAGCCATCGGCACGAAGGTGAATCTCTCGGTAATCGGCTCAGGCACCTATAAATGGTACGGTGCATCGACCGGAACAGCCTCTTATATTCAAACCGGTAATGCATACCTTACCCCCGTTCTCAGCAGCACGACTACCTATTATGTGGAAGACGCGGCAGCGGTAGCGGGCACAGCAGGGCCCTCCACTCAATTTGGCAGCAACTATGGAAGAACTCCCAATGCGGATGTACGATACAATTTATGGTTCAATACGGGAGCTACGCCGGTGAATCTTGATTATGTAACAGTCTGGGCCTGGTTCAATGCGACCGGTACAAACTATTACATCAATTTTCGTTTGCTCGACAATACCAATACCGTGAAGCAAACAGTTTCCGTGCCCGTCATCAGCACGACCTGCAGCAGCTGCTGGATACAGAAGAGAGTCCCGGTGGGCTTTACCGGAATTCCTGCCGGCGTAAGCGGCTGGAAGCTGGATGCGGCAGGCAGCGGGGGATCCCCGATCTGTGATCTGAATTATGCCAGCGCAGGTGCCTCTTATCCTTATAATTCTACTCCTACCGGAATGCTTACTATTACCGGGCAGCAGGACGTGACCTGGGAACCCAACGGTTATTCTTTCTTTTACAACTGGGAAATATCGACCGGCACTCCATGTTCCAGGCTTCCGGTAGTAGCCACCATTTCTTCGGGATGCGGAGCTGCACCGGTAGAGCTCGTACGTTTTAATGCCTCGGAACATAATTCCAATGTAGTTCTTGTCTGGCAAACGGCTTCTGAAGCCGGTAACGCTTATTTCACGATAGAAAGATCGTTGGACAACAGTCGCTTTGAAAATATTGGCAGCGTAGCCGGCCACGGTAATTCTTCGGTAATGCTGGACTACTCATTCACCGACCGGTATCCTCCTGAAGGAATGTCCTATTACAGGCTCAAACAGATGGATTACAACGGACACTTTACCTACTCTGCGGTAAGCGCTGTCAGCATCAAGTCTGCTTTTACCGTCAATATTTATCCGGTACCGGTGAAAGAAAGCGAATCGCTGCAAGGTGATTTTGTTCTTCCTGCTCAGCAGGAAATAAAAATTGTATGTACGGATATATACGGTCAGGAGAACTTCCGATTCAGCCTCGAAGGAAAAGAAGGAAAAAATTCGGTTACGTGGCCGCATCGTCTCAGAAACGGTCTTTATTTCCTGAATATTACGGCTGGTAAAGAAACGCTGGTTAAAAAAATCATGGTGCAGGATTAATTCAATTCCGCAGGGTTACTCATTTTTTAGATGCTCCTTAGAAAGAGTCAGGATTAACTCCTGAAAACGACGAATTGTTTTATCTTTGCGCCATGCAATTAAAGAATGATCTGATCCTCCGGGCTGCCCGGGGTGAAAAAACAGAACGCGTGCCCGTTTGGCTGATGCGTCAGGCAGGCAGAATACTTCCTGAATACAGAGCGGTAAGAGAACGATTAAGCGGTTTTAAAGAGCTTGTTACGACGCCATCCCTGGCAGCAGAAGTAACCATACAACCAGTAGATATACTCGATGTGGATGCGGCTATTATATTTTCCGATATCCTGGTCGTGCCCGAAGCCATGGGTCTCAGCTATGAGATGATCGAAGTGAAGGGACCTATTTTCCGGAAAACGATACAAAGCATCGAAGACGTGAAAGCCTTACGGGGGAAAGAAGCGGCTGAGGATCTTCAGTACGTGACCGATGCTATTAAAATCACTAAAAAAGAGCTGGCAGGCAGAGTGCCTCTGATTGGCTTTGCCGGTGCTCCCTGGACCCTGCTTTCCTACATGGTAGAAGGCAGCGGCTCCAAAACTTTTTCCAAAGCGAGAAAAATGCTTTACTCGGATCCCATAGCCGCTCATCTGCTTTTGCAGAAGATCACCGACGTGACCATTGCTTATCTCCAGGCGCAGGTGAAAGCCGGTGCCGATATGATTCAGATTTTTGATTCCTGGGCGGGCATTCTCTCTCCGGATCAGTACAGGGAATTTTCTTTAAAATATATTTCACAGATCTGCGATGCCGTCATTGATGTACCGGTCACCGTATTTGCCAAAGGAGCATTCTTTGCCCGCGAGGAAATGGGGAAACTGAATTGCCGTACCATCGGACTCGATTGGAATATGGATATAAAAGAATCAAGAGCCATGGTCGGAACGGATAAAACCCTGCAGGGGAATCTCGATCCATGTGTGCTTTACACATCCTTCGCTGAAATTAAAAAACATACGCATAAAATGATCTCTGAATTCGGTACGCAGAAATACATAGCCAACCTAGGCCACGGCGTTTATCCCGATACGGAGAAAGATAAGGTGAAGTGTTTTGTGGATTGCGTGAAGGAATATGGAGTGCAGAGTGCCGGATAAAATAGATAAGTAAAGCAGGTTGTCATTAGTCACTGGTCATTAAAATCCGCCGTTGAATAGAGTTTTCCTAATGACCATTGACCAATGATTTGCTTACCCAATCATCACATGTGCGCTTGGATAGCGGTAGGAGGTGATAAGCACTCTGCGGCTTAGAGTCAGGGCCAGGGTCAGAATACCTACCCGGCCCACAAACATCGAAGTAATAATAATAAGTTTTCCTGCGACGGATAGTTTCGGTGTGATACCCGTGCTTAAACCTACCGTGCCGAATGCGGAGACCTGCTCGAAGGTAAGGTTCAGGAATCCTGCTCCCTCTTCTGTAATACATAGCAGGAAAACGGCAATAAAGTTAAACGTAACGGCAAACGCAAAGAGCGAATATGCTTTAAAGAGCAGATCGTTGGAAATGGTTCTGCGTCCTATTTCCACCCGCAGCCTTTGGCGGATCGTGGCGATCGCTGAAACGACAATCAGGTAGAAGGTGGATGTTTTGATACCTCCTGCGGTCGAAGCAGAAGAACCTCCGATAAACATCAGAAAGATCATGACAATCAGGATCGGTTCCGTCAGCTTCGTAAAGTCAACTGTATTGTAGCCGGCGGTTCTGGTGGTGACGGACTGGAAGAAGCTGGTGATCAATCGTTCCATGAAATTCATCCCCTGCAGTGAATTATTTCTTTCAAGAACGAAATATGCTACAGTTCCCATAGTAATCAGTCCGGCGGAAGTATAGATGGCTATTTTGGAAGAAAGCTTCCAGTCCTTCCATGGGAAGGCCAGTCTTTCCCTCAGATTTTTAAAAGAGAAAACGTCTTCAATAACCGGGAAGCCGAGTCCCCCGAGTATAATGGTTGCAGCAATAACTAAATGAAGCATATAGGCTCGTCTGACTTCCGGAGCATGGAGGCCGTCGGTAAACAAGCTGAACCCTGCATTGCAGAATGCAGATACCGAATGAAAGAATGAATAGAATATTTTCTGATTTACATTTTCGAAATAGACTTCATTGCCCCAGGTAAAGAAGATCGCTACCGCGAATATACCTTCGATCAGAAGTGTGATGACGATGATCTGCTTGAAAAGCCCCTGTGCCGACAGCAGAGATTCGCTGCTGAATATGTCCTGCATCATGGACTGATGCTTAATCCCTGTTCCCTTGGAAAAGAAGCTGGAAAAGAAGGTCGCGAACGTGATAATTCCCAATCCGCCCATCTGTATAAGACAAAGGATAATACACTGGCCTTTGAAGGTGAAGTATGTGCCTGTTTCCACAACTCCAAGCCCTGTCACACAACTGGCGCTGGTTGCTGTAAAGAGCGCATCGATGAGAGGCATGCTTCCTCTTCCTACCGTAGAAGCCGGCAGCATCAGGAGTAAAGTTCCCATGCCGATAAGAATGATGAATGTGATGATAAAAGTAGTGGCCGGTTCGAGCTTGATCTTATTGATCTTCGTACTGATCTTGATAAATTCGTAGATGATCAGCACAAAAAAGTAATTGGTAATCAGCATCTGGTAAGCCTCGTGCAAAGGCCTCATCTCAAAAAAATGCAGGAAGACCATGTTGAAGACAATGATCACCATCAGCACGCCTTCAAACCAGGTACGGTTCAGAAAATCCATGCGATGGAAGGAATATAAAAGTCTTCCGCAGTAATTGAGCACATAGGTCCCAAAGAGAATATTCAGTGCCAGGAAGAGCTTCTTCAGTTCATCGAGCTCATGATAAAAACCATAGGAATAAATAAGAACACCGATCGATGCAATTGAAAAAATAAGGCCTGATGTTCTGAGCAGGGTATAGGCCCTGGACTTACTGGGGTATAAAAGCTTATTGAGATTTTCACTAAGCATCTTCAAAAAGCTTAAACTTTTTCGCTTCTTTCAGCAATACGTTCCTGTTGATGGGAACTACGCCCACGTGCTCGCAAACGATTCCTCCACCCAGGTTCGAAAGTCCGGCCAGAAGTTTCGGCGAAAGCTTCAACGCATAACATAGTGCTGCGATACTGATCACCGTATCGCCGGCGCCCGATACATCGCTGATCTCCCTCACATGAGCGGGGATCAGATATTGTTCTTTCTCCTGTTCTATAAACACACCTTTTTCTGAAAGCGTAATCAGGACCGTTTTTGATTTTAAAGCCGATTTAAGCGTTTTTACCGCTTTCTGAATTTCATGAATTTCGTTCAGGTTGTTGTCCAGCTTGAGCCCTTCTTTCAGCTCTTTGCGGTTGGGTTTAAAGAGCGAAGCATTTTTGTACGAAAGGAAATTTCTTTTCTTGGGATCCACGACGGTAGGCTTGCCGTTTTTGTTGGCGAAGGCGATGATTTTCGCAATCACCTCTTTGTTCAGAACACCTTTGTCGTAATCCTCAAAAATGATCACATCGCAGGAAGGGATGAGTTTTTTTGCTCTTTCGAAAAGCAGGGAATTTTCTTTGCTGCTGATCTCAGAATCAATCTCCTGGTCCACGCGAAGCATATGATGCGCCCCGGAAATAACCCGGTGCTTAATGGTCGTGATCCGGCCGCTGCTGCGGACAATACCTTCTTTGGGAAGCTTTCCTTTTTCAAGCAGGGAAATGAAATTGTCTCCGTCCATATCGTCGCCGATGACCGAGCATAAAACAGGGGTGGCGCCCATTGATTGCACATTTAGTGCAACGTTGGCGGCGCCACCCAGTCTCATTTCGCGTTTCTGCACATGCACGATCGGCACAGGTGCTTCCGGCGATATTCTTTCCACTTTGCCCCAGAGGTATGAGTCGATCATGACATCGCCGATGATCAATACCCGGAGCTTGCTGAAAGCCTGAAAAATTTCCTCGATGGAGGAGAATTGCTTTATTTTAGTTTTGCCAGACATTCTTTGATTCTTCTCATGGCTTCTTTCAGATTTTCGTCTGAAGCAGCAAAAGATATTCTCAGGCAGTTTGGTGCGCCGAATGCATCGCCGCCTACACTTGATACATATCCTTCGTTCAGAATAAACATGGCCAGGTCGCTTGCTTTGTC
>JBJMLY010000048.1:0-11459 GCA_045805025.1 Cytophagaceae bacterium
ATCTTGCAGGAGCAGACATAGAAAATCAAAGAATCATTAAGCTGAAGTTATCAGACCTTGGAGAGAAGCTTGAAAAGCTTGATGAGCGGTTTGGATATGGCGAAATTGATAGAGACCTACATGAGAAGTTGTCAAGTAAGCTTCGGAAAGAAAACACCCTAATTCAGCAGGAACTTCAAAATGCAGAAGTTAAATTATCGAACCCCTCTGAAATTATTGCCCAGATAGTGTCAATGTGCTGTGAATTAAAGAGTTTGTGGAACGATGCTGACACCGAGGACAAGAAAATCCTTCAAGAAATATTCTTTCCGGAAGGACTTCTGTATAATGGACTAAATGACCAATATCGAACTCATAATATAAATGTAGTTCTTGAATTAACTAAGCTATTATCAGACTATTATAGTCAAAATAAAAAAAGGGAGATCAAAAATATTTTTGATCTCCCCGCTTCAGTACCAGGAGCGGGACTTGAACCCGCACAACCTATTGGTCACAAGATTTTAAGTCTTGCGTGTCTACCAGTTCCACCATCCCGGCAGGATAGTCATTAGTCATCAGAAATTTTGACTGTGACCCGATTAAAAAATTAAGTCATCGGCAATTTGTCACTCTTAACTAATGACTATTGACCAATGACTAGTTTTAATCTGAGCGGGAGACGGGATTCGAACCCGCGACCTCGACCTTGGCAAGGTCGCGCTCTACCAACTGAGCTACTCCCGCTTAAAAACACTCCCCAAAGCCATTGGGGAATGCAAAATTAATTATTAGCGCTAATAATTCAAGCCAAAACGAGAATTATTTTACAGATCGCGTTTTTAATTCTTAGGAAGATAAGTACTGAAAACATCGTATTTAGCCTTGGATACCTTGCCGGTATTGTAAGCCTTGCCTCTGAATTTGGTCACTGTGGTGCGATCTTTATCGGCTTCGTTCATGATATCGCTCTTCAGGCTGGGCTCTTTGTAGCTGGCAAATTCTTCCTTGCGGTCTTCCAACTCCTGCTTTTCAAGCTTTAAGGCACCGCCTGTCAGCACCGTTACGTTCTTCTCCAGTTCGGCATTCAGTTTCTCGGCTTCTTCGATACGGGCAATCGAGGTATTGTATTCTGATTCATTCTTGGTAAGGATAAATATGATCATGTGCTTGGCAGCGGTATCCAGCAAGAGCTCCACCTGGGTATCTTTTTTCTCATATTCGGCTGCGGTCTTTTGCGCGCTTGCCTTCTCAAAGCCGGCAAACATAGCCAGAGCCAGTAATAGTACAGTAAATATAGTTTTCATAGAGTAGATTGGTTGTTTTAAGCCTTTAAAAATAATCTCGTAAACCTTTAGAGGCAAGCTAAACAGGAAATTATTTCCCTTCCTTGCTGGCAAACAGCAATTTGAGCTCGTTCAGCTTCAGCAGGGCCTCCACCGGCGAAATTGTATTAATGTCAAGCTCCTGCAATATTTCCCTGATTCTTTCAAACTGAGGGTGAGAAGCTTCGAAAAGCTGAAGCTGGAAATTATTTTTGGGCAGATCATTCAGGTTTTCCTGATGTTTCTGCCGGATCTGATCTTTCTCCAGGTGATGCATGATCTCGTTGGCCCGGATCACAATATTGTTAGGCATACCGGCCATCTGGGCCACATGTATACCAAAGCTGTGCTCGCTGCCACCTTCTTTCAGCTTGCGCATGAAGATTACTTTGTTCCCCACTTCCTTCACGGATACATTGAAGTTCTTAATTCGCGGAAAGTCGGCCGAAAGCTGGTTCAGCTCATGATAGTGGGTGGCAAAAAGTGTTTTTGCCTTGCATTTCGGATGGTTATGCAGGTACTCAACAATGGACCATGCGATGGAAATCCCGTCGTAGGTGCTGGTACCGCGGCCGATCTCATCCATCAGGATCAGACTGCGCCCGCTCAGGTTGTTGAGAATGCTGGCGGTCTCATTCATCTCCACCATGAAGGTCGACTCGCCCCTGGATAAATTATCCGAAGCTCCTACCCTGGTAAATACTTTGTCGGTAATCCCCAGCTCGGCCGATTTCGCCGGCACATAGCTTCCGACTTGCGCCATGATCACGATCAGGGCCGTCTGCCGCAGCAGGGCTGATTTACCGGCCATGTTCGGACCGGTAATCACCATGATCTGCTGACTTTCATCATCCAGCAAGATGTCGTTGGGAACATATTTTTCTCCCACAGGCAATTGCTGTTCGATCACAGCATGGCGGCCTTCCCTGATGAGGATTTTGGATGACTCGTTCAGCTCCGGCTTTACGTAATTATTGGCAATAGCTACCGAAGAGAAGGACGACAGGCAATCCAGGACCGCGAGGGATTTGGCATTCTGCTGAACAGCCGGCACAAAATCTTCAGCGCTGATCACAAGATCGTTGAAGATCTTCTGCTCGATGGCGACGATCTTTTCTTCGGCAGTCAGGATCTTCTCTTCATATACTTTCAGCTCTTCGGTGATGTAACGCTCGGCATTGACCAGCGTCTGCTTGCGGATCCAGTCGGTGGGCACCTTATCTTTATGCGAATTGGTTACTTCCAGGTAATAGCCGAATACCCGGTTGTATGCCACTTTCAGCGAACTGATGCCGGTGCGCTCCACTTCCCGCTGCTGGATCTGCAGAAGAAAATCTTTTCCTGAAAAGGCAATCTTTCTAAGCTCGTCCAGCTCCGCATGGATCCCTTCGCAGATCAGGTTACCCTGATTGCTGAGATACGGGGGATCGGGTTTAAGCTCTCTACTGATCTTCTCCACCAGGAATTCGCAGGGACTAAGCTGATCGGCTATTTTTTGCAGGGAACTGTTTTCAGAATTTCTGAGTGTTTCCTTCAACGGTTTTACCTGCTCGAGCGCTTTGCGCAGCTGCTGCATCTCCCGTGGATTTACCCGTCTCACGGCCACTTTGGAAATAAGTCTTTCCAGGTCGCCTATATTTTTAAGATTGCTCTGTATGGAAGCCTGCAATTCTGTATTCTTTACCAGAGACTCGACCACATTCAGTCTTTCCTGGATCGGGCTGATCTCTTTCAGGGGAAGGACCATCCATTTCTTAAGCATCCGGGAACCCATCGGTGTCAGGGTTTTGTCAAGGATGCTGATGAGAGGTACTCCTTCGGGATGCTGGGGATAGATCAGCTCCAGATTTCTGATCGTGAACTTATCCAGCCACACATATTTCTCCTCTTCAATACGGGAAATAGTAACAATGTGCCTGACGTCCTTATGTTCGGTTTCGTTCAGGTAAAAGAATATGGCTCCTGCCGAGACAATGGCATCGGCCAGGGTATCGATGCCGAAACCTTTCAGCGAAGTCGTGCCGAAATGGGTGCATAGCGTTTCGTAGGCATAGTCATGACTGAACACCCATTCGTCCAGCGCGTACGTGTTGAATTTATCTCCGAAATTTTTGCTGAATTCCTCGCGCATGCTTTTGCAGAAAAGCACTTCGGCCGGATTGAAGCTTTGCAGCAGTTTATCGATATAGGGAACATCGCCCTGGGAAGTCACGAATTCACCGGTGGAAATATCCAGAAAAGAAACTCCGGAAAATCCTTTGCTGATATGTACCGCAGCAAGGTAGTTGTTACGCTTTACATCCAGTACATTGTCGTTGAACGATACCCCAGGAGTTACCAGTTCGGTCACCCCCCGCTTCACAATGCCTTTCACCGATTTTGGATCTTCCAGCTGATCGCAGATAGCGACTCTTTGTCCGGCCCTTACCAGCTTGGGCAGGTAGGAGTCCAGCGAATGGTGCGGAAAGCCTGCCAGAGCTACTTCGGAAGCCGTACCGTTGCCCCTTTTAGTGAGGGTAATATCCAGGATCTTGCTCGCTTTAACAGCATCTTCACCAAAAGTCTCATAAAAATCACCCACTCTGAAAAGCAATAGAGCGCCGGGGTACTTATGCTTAATAGCATTGTACTGCTTCATCAGGGGGGTCGCTTCTACGGCAGGAGTTTGGAGAGCCAAGTGGAATAACTTTAAATGTTGAATTTTAAATGCTAAATGATGTATTTAAGAACTTTATACATGACTCACATCTTATAATAAAGATAAGCTTTTTTCCCCTGTCCCGAAATTGATGTGAATAACTTTTCAATATTAACTTAAAACTTAAAACGTAGAACTTAGAACTTTACAAATGCACAAGCTTACGATGGAAGAGCTCAACCGGCTGGAGGTTGAGGAATTCAGGAATGCTGAAAAAAATCCGGTGATCCTTTTGCTGGACAATGTCAGAAGTCTTCACAATGTAGGTTCTGCTTTCCGCACCGGCGACGCCTTCCGGGTTGAGAAGATCCTGCTTTGCGGCATCACCGGCACGCCGCCCAACCGGGAGATCCATAAGACAGCACTGGGTGCTACTGAATCCGTGAGCTGGGAATATCATGCAAGCTCTTCGGAAGCTGCACGCGCACTAATCAAAGAAGGCTGGAAGCTCATTGCTCTGGAACAGACCTCGGGGAGCATTCCACTGCAGACCTTCAAACCGGAAAAAAATGTACGCTACTGCTTTGTCTTCGGCAATGAAGTATCCGGCGTGGAAGAAGAACTGATCGGGCTGGCGGAAACCACGCTGGAAATCCCTCAGTTCGGCACCAAACATTCTCTGAACATTTCGGTAAGTATAGGTATTGTGCTCTGGGATTATTTTTTAAAAATTTCCCATTGATTAGTGTTAAATTGCAATCTTTATGAAGATAAAATTCTTTTTTCTCTATCCGGCCTTTGTGCTGGCGCTGTTCCTGGCTCCGGCTGCGTATTCACAGGTTTATACTTTTGCAAAAGACACCATTAAATACAGAGCTCTTACCGGAGCTACGAGCATTGACGGCGGCACCTACTGGGATGATGAATACTGGCCGATTAAAATAGGGTTTAATTTTCTGGGTCATGATACCCTCACCGTTTCTGCCAACGGACTTGTGAGCCTTGCCAATTACAGCCACCTGGTCGACCAGCAGCAGGTTTTTACCATCAGCGCTTTTGCCGACGCAAGCCTTGGCGCGGATCTTATCAACAGGAGCATCTCGACGCCTGCAGTTTCTCCCATCAGCTACAAGCTGGACAGCGTGGCACCTTATCGTATCCTCAAAATCGAATGGAAAAATGCCGGATTTTTCTACGATTCAAGTGCGACCAGACAGGATTATATTTCCTTCCAACTCTGGCTATACGAAGAAAATAACAAAATCGAAATGCGCTACGGTCAGCACTATTTCTATAACGGCGTCCAGTACACGGGAAACAAAAGCTTCGGTCCGGTGATCGGTATCGGATTTTATAAATACAGTCTTTCACCCCCTGGCGCCACCTATAACCAATACACGAATACAGGCCACCCTATTTACCTGTCGGGCAATGCCAATTCACCCTCTGTGAATTCTTCCTTCACCAGCCTCACGGCTTATGATACTTCCAGCTGCGCCCCTTCGGTAAAAACACGTTACACGTTCACCACCACTGGTACATCCGTCACCTCCGTTCAGAAAGCGGAAGCTTCCGGATTGAAAATATATCCCAATCCTGCCACTTCTTTTCTTCATGTTGAGTTTGAAAACAAATCTGCTTCTGAGATCTCCGTTTTCGATGCTACAGGAAACCTGGTTTACAGAAAAAGCTACAACCAGACGGGTCAGGTTTCGGAAATTCTGAATACTGAAATTTTTCCGAAGGGCCTTTATATTTTGAAGGTCGAATCGGAAAATACTTACTCTTCCAGATTACTTAGTGTCCAATAAGAAATCCGACAGAATTATATAGTGTAGAGCCAAATTACTATATTATTGTTTTATTGATCACTGCCTTGCCCTCAAGCTGCACATCAGGCAACTCCACCCAGCTCTTACAGCCTCCGTATTCAGGGAGCATATCGATGACCAGAGGTGTCTGCAGTTTATAAACCTGTACAATCAGCAAGTGTACATTCTTATCCCAGCGATTGAATCGTTCCTGAACGATCGCTTCTTTCCAGGCATGAAAAGGCGCCAGCTTTCGTATCACATCCCAGTCGCTGATCAGCTTTTTATCGGCCAGTTCCGCAAAATATTCAATGCTTACTTTGCCGTCCTGCGTATGAAATTTCTCTCCATTAAGAAAAGGAAGCCAGCTTTCCTTAATATTTTCTTTGGCTTGATGGAACAAGGTTGGAAACAGGAGAAATTTTTTTCCTTTGATTTCAAAGTCGCCATCATCTTCGGAAATACCTCCTTTGCGCAGAATGATATTCTGCTTTCCTTTTCCAAGGGCGTCGACAATGTAGGACCATTCTTTAAATGCGAGAGTCATAGCTAATATTTTTATTCCATGTCAATTTTGACAACTTTCATTGATATATCTATAACTATCTTTGCCGTTATAAAAGTTGTCAAAATTCTAATGCAAACGATTTGAATCGTTATTAACGACAATTTAACAAAACAAAAGTTCAATTTCCCGATTTAAGACGAATGGAAGGATTGAAAGATGAAGGAATAAAAGATATTGTGATCATCGGAGGAGGCCTGGCCGGTTTGATCAATGCCGTCCGGCTTTCCTCGGTAGGACGGAGCGTGCTGCTTATTGAAAAAAAAATCTATCCTTTTCACCGTGTCTGCGGCGAGTATATTTCCAACGAAGCCCTTCCTTTCCTGAATTCTATCGGCGTGGATATTTCCGCGCTCAAAGCATCCTCCATAAAAAAATTGCTGATCAGCTCTCAATCGGGCGACACCATGGAAGCCGAGCTTGGCCTTGGCGGCTTCGGGCTGAGCCGCTACCGGCTCGACCACCATCTTTATCAGCTGGCCCTGAGCAAGGGAGTGGAATTCCGCCTGAATACACAGGCCATCGATATACGATATAAAGATCAGACCTTTAAAACTTCCTTCACGGAAGGCCCGCCGGTGAGAAGCCGTCTGCTCATCGCAGCTTTCGGCAAACGCTCCAGCCTTGACCGGACGATGGAACGCCGGTTCTTTTATAAACGATCTCCCTACATCGGAGTCAAATACCATATCAAAGGGAGATTTGCTGAAGACCAGATTGCTCTCCATAATTTCAGAGGGGGATACGCCGGACTCGTCAAGATCGAAGAAGATCAATATTGTCTTTGCTATCTCAGCAGAAAAGAAAATCTCCAGGAATCCGGGAATATTGCTTCCATGGAAGAAAAAATTCTAGGACAGAATCCTCTCCTGAAAGAAATTTTTACGAAGGCTGAATTTCTCTACGAAAGACCTGAAGTGATCAACGAGATCAGCTTTGAAAAAAAGAGCCCTGTGGAAAACCATGTTCTATTTTCCGGAGATGCTGCGGGCATGATCACGCCTCTTTGTGGCAACGGAATGGCTATGGCGATTCATTCCGCCAAAATTCTTTCTGAAATTATTCTTCAGAATCAGATACACGATGGATTTAATCTTGATGCCATAGAAAAAAAATATACCTCAGAATGGAATGAACAATTTGCCTCCCGATTAAGCCGTGGAAGAATAATTCAGAAACTTATGATCCGGGAAACGTTGTCAGCTTTGTCCATCAATCTTCTCAAAAGATCGTCCTCGCTAAGCAGCTGGATGATCCGGCAGACACATGGAAAAGCCTTCTAACTTAGGAGGCTGCTGAAATACGCGGAGATTCCTTCCCAGCTTCTCCATATCGACAGAAATCCGAAGAAAAAAATAAAACCCAGCGCGGAGATCTGGTTCAGCTTCATGGTAGACCTATAGTCGGCTTTTGATTCATCTTTGAGCACGCGAAGGAACCATTGTATAAAAAAAATCAGGGTGGGAGCCAGGCTGAGTATTAATGCCAGCGATACCAATCCTGAATAAAAACTGGCAAGATAGGCCGTAAAGCCCGCGATACCTAAGGCATAAATAATACCTGTCCAGATAAAGGTTCCCCGCACCCCCAGCATCCTGCTAATGGTCTGATCGCCCCTCTTTCCATCCTCTTCGTGCTGGTAGATCTGCGTCATCGGATAAGAACCAAGCAAAAGCAACGTACAGAGAAGAGAAGGAATTAAAACGGAGTATTCCAGCAATGACCTGAAAGGAGCATCGTTGATGGCCATATAAGACATCATGTAAGTATGACCTCCCTGAAATAGCGCCACGGTAAGAAGGCCTATCCAGGGATATTTTTTCAGCCTGACCCATGGATGGCTGTATGCCTTAAAGATCAGGTTGATGACCATCAGCATCAAGGCAAAACGCCAGCCTATCAGAAAGGCAAGAGCGAGCGATGCGAATTCAAACGCATAGGAAACATATAAAACTTCCCTATCTACCGGCGGCGGATTTTCCAGGCCCCCTATGCTTCCTTCGTCTTTGTCGTAATAGCTGTTAAAGGCATTTGCAGAAGGATAAAAAATAAGGTGTATTATTACAGCGGAAAGAAGCAGATACCACCAATGCAGGCTTACTGCCTGACTCGCTGCAAAGCAGAAAAACGGCAGCAGGTAGAGAGAAAAAGGAATTCTCAGATGCAGGATGGTGGACTTTTTTATCATAGAATCTTTCTAACAAGTTACATACTTTTTTGTTTATCAGAGATGGCCAGAAGTTATATCAGTTCGATAGGAATTGCCAGTCCGGATACAAGGATCGCCCAGGCAAAGGTGGCGGACCTGATGACAGAAACCTTAGAAATGGAGGAAATGGAAAGCGCCAGGCTTTCGGCCCTGTACCGTGCCACCGGTATACAGCAGCGATATTCCGTGCTCGAAGATTATTCGAAAAAAAACGGTGACTTTGATTTTTTTCCGAACACAGCCGGCATGGAACCCTTTCCCACCATAGGTCCAAGAATGCGGCTGTACGAAAAATTTGCCTTGAAGCTCTCCATGAAAGCCATCGCCGATTGCCTGAATCCGGTGGATATAGAACTTAAAGACATCACGCATGTAATCACCGTCAGCTGCACCGGCCTCTATGCGCCCGGACTGGATATAGAGCTGGTGGAAAAATTACGATTAAATACCTCCGTGCAGAGAACCTGCATTAACTTCATGGGTTGCTATGCTGCTTTCAATGCACTGAAAGTGGCCGACTGGGCTTGCAAAGCCGATGAGAATGCCAAAGTTCTGATCGTATGCGTAGAACTTTGCAGCCTGCACTTTCTGAAAAATAAAAACCCGGATCAGCTGGTATCTAATGCGCTGTTCGGCGACGGAGCAGCGGCTGTGCTGATCGAAGGAAAAAAGCAGAAGAAAGGAGTTTCGCTAAGCATGGAATCCTTTTATTGCTCACTGGCCCTTGACGGAAAAAACGACATGGCATGGCATATAACCGACCACGGGTTTGAGATGACTCTCTCTTCCTATGTCCCTGAAATGATCAAAGGAGGTATCCGGAATCTGACCGACAAACTATTGCAGAACCTGAACATCCGGCTTGAAGCGATCGACTATTTTGCCATTCACCCTGGCGGAAAAAGAATTCTGGAAGCCATTGAAGACGAGCTCCTGATCAAAAAGGAAGACAACCGCTACGCTTATGAAGTGCTGAAAAATTACGGCAACATGTCTTCCCCGACGGTACTTTTTGTGTTACGTTCGATCCTCAAGGATCTGAACGAAAAGGATGAAGGCAAAAATATTCTGAGCTTCGCTTTCGGGCCGGGACTAACGCTGGAATCAATGCTGCTGAAAGTCTGCTGAGAACCTACTTTTCAATATACAGCCATCCTTTATAGTCCCGCACACAACTGTTGTCGTTTCCGATGAAATAATAGTAAACTCCTGCGCTTAGCTTATCTCCGTTCCAGTCGTTGCGGTAATTTTTACTTTTGTATACCTCGCTCCCCCATCTGTTATCAATATGAACTGTCGTGTTCGGGATGAGATTCAGGATGCGGAATTCATCGTTGAGCCCGTCTCCATTAGGACTTATAAGATTGGGAATGACATATTCGATTCCAGGAATGTAATAGAGAACGATGGTATCGCTGACTTTCGGACAAGTATAATAATGCGCCTCCACCCAATACGTCCCTGAATCTCCCACTGTAATGGAATTGCTGACAGAACCGGTCGACCATAAAAAAGAAGCGTGGCTGAGATTCGTACTTAATGTGATGGTCTGCCCGCTGCACAAGGTAGAATCCTTTCCTATGTCGATGCTTACAGGGTTTACAAAGTCAATATGCTTATCAAACAGACTGGTGCAGCCATTCTTTGAAATGGACACGGAATAGGTGGCACTGCTGTCGGCCACTATAAATTCTCCCATGCTTCCGGTCGACCATACATAGGAAGCACCCGGCTTATTTCCGGCATGAATTACAAGACTCTGGCCTGCACACAAGGTTGTATCATTACCGAGGGAGTCAAGCAAAGCCGGGAAATTATCAATCAGAATAGTGTCGCTTTGCATGCAGTTATTGATCGTCACTTTGGCCCAATAAAGACCGGGTGAATTTTTTGTAATGGTCTGCGCTGCTGTGCCGGAAGATAACACCGTTGCGGAAGAGGTCGGGGAAGCTTTATACCACCATTCGTAGGAAGCACCGGGATTACCCGCATTCAGCGTAATGCTGCTGCCCGGACAAAGAGTGGTGTCATTCCCAAGTTCAACCTGAGGTTTGCTGATGGTCACCTGCTTTTCCACAGAGTCTTTATAGCCATGTCCGCTTACGACCAGCTTTACCAGGTACGTTCCGGGATTGGCATAGATATGAGTGGGATTTTTCAGGGAAGAGCTATTGAAGATTCCCGACAAAGGATCGCCGAAATTCCAGGAGCAGGCAGTAAGAGGTGGCGTGGATTTATCGGTAAACTTTACGGTATCTCCCGGGCAGGCACTAAGAAAGCTGAAATTCACTTTTCTGCAGGGGCTAAGGAACTGAGGCAGACCGAAGCCGGAAGTTTTTCCATTCAGATTAAATGCGTTGTGCTGATAGCCACAGCCTGAACCTGGAACATCCGGGTTCTGAATCACATCCAGAGAGGCGGCAGAACCGGTAATGGCCCCATCGCTTATATATATGCGGCAGTCGGGCGCCAGTTGCATAGCTCCCCAGGCAATACCGCTTGCCTGGATAATGAGTGAAGCAGAGCTGTTAATTGTCGTTTGATTTCCCGATGAGATCTGGTATTGGTAAATCCAGCCTGAGGCCTGCAGCAAAAACGGATCCTCATAAACCGTGGACACATAGAGCAAAGAATCATTTGCAGAAAATTCCAGCCCGTAAGCTCCACCAAAGGCAAACAAAAAGCCCTGAGAAAAATGAGGGCCGGCAATAGAACGCGTATTACTGAGCTTTCCTGTTGAATTATCAAAATCGAAAAGTTCTGTACGGTTCAGAAAGCCGAACAGAGCGTTGGCAAGCTTCGTACCATCGTGAGAACATTTCATATAGCCGACCGCAGAGAAATTATTGCTGCCTGTACCCGTAGAAACCTGGCTCAGTTTGCTGCCCACGTCCGATTGCACAGGAGTTATATTCAGGCCAGATGCACTCAT